>JBQCEI010001101.1:0-9295 GCA_051960375.1 Aureliella sp.
GGGGCCAACCAGCACTGGGACACGCCCCTCTCCGGGGCGCAGTACCCCGGCCGGCGGGGGCTGAACCCGGTGTTCAACACCGACGGCCTGCGGCCGGTGGTCGGCAGCGAGTTCCTGGTGTCCCGGCAGTTCCCCGACGACGTGCAGGGGCAGTTCATCTACGCCTGCGTGATCAACATGAACGGCATTCCGCGCTGGACCTTCAGCAACGACGGCGGCGGCTACAAGGGCGTGCGCGTGCGTCGCGATCCGAACGACAAATCGACCGCGTTCGATCTGCTCAAGAGCACCGACAAACACTTCCGACCGGTCGATCCGCAGATCGGTCCCGACGGAGCACTGTGGTTCGGCGACTGGGCCAACCCGCTGATCGGCCACATGCAGTACAGCCAGCGCGATCCAAACCGCGACCACATTCACGGCCGCGTCTATCGCCTGTACTACAAGGACAAGCCGCTGCTGCAGCCGGTGACGCAAGTCGGCAGATCGGTGCCCGAACTGCTCGATCAGCTCAAGCAGTACGAATGGCGTACGCGCTATCGCACTCGCAGCGAACTGCGGGCTCGGCCACAGCAGGAAGTGCTCGCAGCCCTCGGTCCCTGGCTGAAGCAGAACGAGCAACATCCCGAGTTCGATCGCCTGCGCTGCGAAGCGATGTGGCTGCAAGCGAGCTTCCACGCGGTCGACATGGAGCTGGTGAAGGCTCTGCTGGCGGCCAAGACGTTTGATGCGCGAGCTGCGGCGACGCGCATCGTCGCCGACGAGCGCGAGTGGATCACCGATGCAGTGGCTCTGCCGTTGCTCAGGCAGCAGGCAACCGACCAGCATCCGCGCGTGCGAACCGAAGCGGTGCGTGGCTTGAGCTTCTATCCGGATCTGGAGGCGATGAAGTCGGTTCTCGCGGCGGTGAGCACTCCTCCAGCCGACGGCTATGTCCAGTACACGGCCGACGCCGCCCTGGGCGCCAATCTGTCGGTCTGGCGCGGAGCTCATCTGCGCGGCGAGCTGGCCGATGGCAACTCGCCGGCCAAGTCGCTGCTCGATAACCTGATGGCTCAGGACAAGCAGGCCGCACAAGTGTTGCCGTACCTGCAAATCCTCCTCGGCAAAGATCCGCAGCCCGAGGAACAGCGCAACAAGGCGATCCAAGCGATCTCCGACATGCGCGGCGGCAATGCCGACAACGGCAAGACCGTCTTCCGCCGCAGCTGCGTGGCTTGCCACAAGGTCTTCGGCGAAGGAGCCGACTTCGGTCCCGACATGATGAAGGTCGGCACACGGCTGACGCCCTACAAGATCGTCGAATCGATCATCGATCCGAACGCCGAGATCAATGAAAAATACCTCTCGACGGCGATCCTGACGGTCGACGGCACGGTGATCACCGGCTTGCTGGTCAGCGAGACCAAAGACGACGTAGTGATTTTCGACGGCAAGGATAAGAAGACAATCCCGACCGACGAAATCGAACAGCGTCGTCAGGTCAAGCAGAGCAGCATGCCCGAAGGCCTCGGCTCGACCTTGTCACCCACCGAGTTCCTCGACGTGGTAACGTTCCTGAAGTCGCTGAAGTAATACTTGCTCCAACGACCTCTGCGTTCCTCCGCGCTCTCAGCGCCTCCGCGGTAAAACTTCTTCAGTACCGCGCAGGCGCCTGAGGCTGTGGATTCTGAACCGTCCAGCCACCGGCCGGCGCTCCGCTGCTGAGCGTGTTCTGGGCAATCCGCACATTCAGCGAGGCAACCCGCTGATAGAGGTCGGGCTGCAGACTGTTGATCGCCAGGCTCTGCTGATAGTTCTGCAGGGCCTGGTTGAGATCGCCTCCCGCTTCGCGCATCTGACCGCGAGCAGCCCACGCGCGATAGTGATTCGGGTCCATCGCCAGCGCTTCATCGAGATACCGCTCGGCCACTTTGGTCTCGCCGAATTCCTGATGCAGGCGGCTCAGTTCCACGCGGGCATCGGCCATCTGGGGATTGGCATCGGCCCAGTTCTTCAGGAACACAAACGCCTTGTCGGGCCGGCCCGATTCGACGAGCAGCACTGCAAGACCGCGATGGCAGTCGACATGGTTCGGGGCAACGTCGAGACACTGGTGATACAGCGACTCGGCTTGGTCGATCATCTTCTGATCTTTTTGCGTCACGCCGAGCTTGTGATAGGTCGAAGCCAAGTTGTAGTAGGTGTCGGCGTTGTACGGATCGGTCGACTGAGCCACTTGAAACTGCTGCAGTGCTTCGGCATAGCGCCCCTGTTGATACAGCCGAACTCCGAGCGTGTTCTGCCCGGAACTCGCCCAGCGGCAACCGCCGGCCAGCGCGACCGCAACGAGCAAACCGATCAGCGCAGCAGTAGATGCCGACGGCTTCTTGGCTCGATCAAGGTTGTTCAGGTTTGCGTCCATAGCGTTACATCTCCCGCAGCACCGGGTGGCGGCTCAATACTGGGCGACCATAGCGGCGGGAAGCTTTCGGGCACAAGAGCGAAACTTGAACAAAAGTTGTCGGAAAAGAAGAAATTAACCACCAAGACACAAAAACACGAAGAAGCAGCCACCGTGGATTTCTTTGTGTCTTCGTGACTTCGTGGTGAATATGGTTTTGCAAGCTCGACTGGTGCACGGCGCATGGCTTCTGCCTAAACTAGTTGCTTTCCATCCCACCTCCCTTTGCTATGCGAGCAATCCTCATGATTCGTATTCTCCTGCAACGCTCGGTGCTGTGCGCAGGTCTGGCTGGCTGGGCGCTGGCTGCCCCGGGCATGGCCGACGATAACAAGTCCGAGTTTCGATCGTTGTTCAACGGCAAAGACCTCAGCGGCTGGCACGGCGATAACCCACATGAGACGGTCAAGGCGAAACCCGAGGATCGCGCCGAGGCGATCGCCAAGCAGCAGCCCGCCTTCAAGGAACACTGGACGGTCGACAACGGCGACCTGGTCAACGACGGCAAGGGCCCGTATGCGACGACCGATGACGAGTTCGGCGACATCCAGCTGAAGATCGATTACAAGACGGTCGCCAAAGCCGACAGCGGCATCTATCTCCGCGGCACTCCCCAAGTGCAAATCTGGGACACGACCAAGGAAGGGGGCAAGTGGGATCGCCATGCCGATAAAGGTTCGGGCGGACTGTTCAACAACTCACCCGGCGCTCCCGGGCAGTTGCCGCTGGTGCATGCCGACAAGCCGTTCGGCGAGTGGAACACGCTGGCGATCACGCAGCTCGGCAGTCGCACTTGGGTGCGGCTGAACGACAAGTTGGTCGTCGACGGTGCGATCATGGAAAACTACTGGGATCGCAAGAAGCCGCTGCCTGCCAGTGGCCCGATTCACTTGCAAACGCACGGCGGCGAGATTCGCTGGCGGAACATCGAAGTTCGCGAGGTGCCGGCTGAGGAAGCCAATCGCAAGCTCCGCGGCGACGATGCCGAGCAGGGCTTTACCAGTCTCTTCAACGGCCGCGACCTGGAAGGCTGGCAGGGTGCGGTCGACGATTACGAAGTCCGCGATGGCTCGCTGGTGTGCAAGCCGGGCAAAGGGGGCGTGCTGTTCACCAAAGACGAATACGGCGACTTCGTCGCTCGCGTCGAATTCAAGCTGCCGCCGGGCGGCAACAACGGCCTGGCGCTCCGCTATCCCGGCAAAGGTCGCGCCTCATACGATGCGATGTGCGAGCTGCAGATCCTTGATGACGATGCCGAAAAGTATGCCAAGCTCGATCCGCGTCAGTACCACGGCTCGGTCTACGGCATGGTCGCAGCCCAGCGCGGCTATTTGCGTCCGGTCGGCCAGTGGAACTACCAGCAAGTCACAGTGCGCGGCCCGCGGATCACCGTTGAACTGAACGGCACGGTGATCGTCGATGCCGACGTCAGTGAGGTGACCGAGTTCAAAGACAACGCGCCGCATCCTGGCAAGGATCTCAAGAAAGGCTACTTCGGCTTCGCCGGCCACAACGACCCGGTCGAATTCCGCAACGTAGCCATCAAGCGGCTCGACTGATCTCCTCTCCGCGCTCTCTGCGTCCTCCGCGGTGAATGTTTTTTACCGCGGAGACGCGGAGGGCGCAGAGGTCTACAGCGTATCGATCGGGTCGATGTCGATGACGTATTGGATATCCTTGGGCGGTTTGATGTCGGCGATCGTGCGCACGAGCAAGCGATTGAGCGGCTCGGGCTCGAGGGTATGCACCATGATGTGGTAGCGAAACTTGCCGCGCAGCTTCGCCAAAGGAGGCGGAGCAGGGCCGAGCAGCCGCGCATCGATGTTCTGCAGTTGACGCACGGTCTGCAGCCGAGCCGCGAACGAATCGGCAAACGATTCGGTCTGCTGTTGGTCGGGCCCGCGCATGATGATCCGAGCCAAGTGCCCATACGGCGGATAGCCGAACTGTTCGCGCTTGACGAGCTCTTCGCGAGCGAAGTTCAAAAAGTCGTGCTTGCCGGCGGCGATGATCGCCGGGTGCTCGGGCGAAAAGGTTTGCACGAGCACGCGGCCGTGCTTGTCGCCGCGGCCGGTGCGGCCGGCAACCTGCGTGACCAGCTGGAACGTTCGCTCCGACGCGCGGAAGTCGGGGAAGTGCAGGGCGGAGTCGGCGTTGATCACGCCGACCAGCAGCACGTTCGGGAAGTCGAGCCCCTTGGCGATCATCTGCGTGCCCAGCAGAATGTTCAGTTCGCCCGATCGAAACTGGCTCAGCACGCGCTCGTGGCTGCCCGGCCGCCGCATCGTGTCGCTGTCCATGCGAGCGACCGTAGCCTGCGGGAACCGCTGCTGAACTTCGACCTCCAGGCGCTGCGTCCCTAGGCCGCCGTAATGGATGCCGTCGAATTTGCAGCTCGGGCAAACCGGCGGGGTCGGGATCTGGTAATCGCAGTAATGGCAGACCGCTTTGGCCCCATCGCGATGATGCGTCAGCGGCAGATCGCAGTCGGGGCAAGCGACCACGTGGCCGCAGCTGGGACACTGAATCGTCGTCGCAAAGCCGCGACGATTGAGCAGCAGGATTACCTGCCCTTTGTCCTCGAGCGTCTGCACGATCGCTTGGTGTAGCGGCCGGCTGATGGCGCCGCGGTTGGGTTCGGTGTGTTGCAAGCGCAGGTCGATCGTCGTGACCTCCGGCAGCGGCCGGTTGTGGATGCGGCGCGGCAGGCTGGCCAGCCGATAAACGCCTTTGCGAGCTCGCTCCCAACTTTCCAGCGACGGCGTGGCCGAACCGAGCACCAGCGGAATTTGCTCGAGGTAGGAGCGGTGCAGGGCGACGTCGCGGGCGTGATATCGCGGCTGCGAATCTTGCTTGAACGAACCGTCGTGTTCTTCGTCGATGACGTTCAAGCCCAACCGCGGCAGCGGGGCGAAGACGGCGCTCCGCGGACCGATGACGACCGGAGCCTCGCCGGCTGCGATGCGCCGCCACTGGTAGTGACGCTCGACGGGGCTCATATGGCTGTGCAAACAGGCCACCTGCCCGAAGCGCTGCATGAAGCGGTGGCGCGTCTGCGGCGTCAGGCTGATCTCGGGCACCAGCACGATCGCCCCGCGGCCGTAGGAGAGCACTTCGTGGATCGCCTGCATGTAGACTTCGGTCTTGCCGCTGCCGGTGATGCCGTGCAGCAGGACAGTTTGCTGGGTGCCCGTGGCCTGCGCGTCGGTGATCTCGCGCAGCGCCTGCCGCTGATCGACGCTCAGGGCCAGCGGCGCGGTCTCGGGCGCCTTGGCCGCCGGCTGGACTTCATCGAGGATGCGTTCGGTGCGGGCTTCGATGAATTCGCCCGTGCGCAGCAATTGAATGGGAGCCAGCGAGCACTTGACTAGCGCCCGCAGTTGATCGCTGGTCAGCGGTTTGCCTTCGGCGATCAGAGCGGCGAGGATCTTTTGCTGTTTGGGCGAGAGCTTGCCGACTTCCTCGGCCGAGTACGCTTTCTGAGTCGGATACAGCATCACTCGCTGGCGGCTGCCGGCCGACGAGCGGACCGAAGCGGGCACGGCCGCTTCGAAGACCTGGCCCAGCGGCGCCAGATAGTAACGGCTCATCCACTGCATCAGCTCGAGCAGCCGGCCGGTGCACAGCGGCTCGGGATCGAGCACTTCGGAGATCGGCTTGAAGGCCTCGGGCGCCTGCTGGATTTGCTGCACTTCGATGCAGTAGCCCAGCATCTCGCGGTTGCTCTTACCCAGCGGCACTTTGACCCGCACGCCGGGCAGTGCGTGGCTGAGCAGAGCCGGCGGAACGAGATAGTCGAACGGCCCGTGCGGCGCCTCAGAAAAAACGATGCGGGCCACAGTCGAGGTGGCTTGTGCATCGAGTTCCCAAGGGGGAACATCTTGAGGGAAGAGTTGTGGCTGTTGAACGTTCATCTCGGATTCATCCTACGCGAGGCAATCTTTTTCCGCATTATGGGTACGACGACTGACACGGTAGGTCAACGCGAAGCAGACACGTTAGGTCAACGCCAGAGGAAAAATCTCGCGGCCAAGCGGCGCATCGGCCTGGTCGGCGGCAGCTTCGATCCAGTCCACCTGGGACATTTATTGGCCGCCGAACAGTGTCGCGAACAGCTGGGGCTGGAGGAAGTCCGCTTTATCCTGGCCGCCACCTCGCCCTTCAAGCTCGACGATCGCCCGGCCGACAGCAAACATCGCTGGGAGATGTTGCAAATCGCTATCAGCGGCAATCCCTTCTTCCGCGCCGACGATCGCGAGCTGCGGCGCGGAGGCACCTCGTACACGGTCGATACTTTGCGTGAGTTCCGCGCCGAACTGCCGGACGCCGAAATTGTATTCCTGATGGGAGCCGACGCGCTGGCCGATTTTGCCAAGTGGCGCGAGCCCGAGGAAATTTGCCGCCTGGCCTTCGTCGCCGTCGTTCCCCGCGGCGGACACATGGCTCCGGACCTCGGCATCCTCAGGCCGTTCCTGCCCGCCGAACAAGCCGCCGAGCTCGACCGACATCTGGTCCGCATGCCGCAGTGCGAGATCAGCAGCACGAATCTCCGCCAGGTCGTCGCCGAAGGCCGGAGCCTGCGCTACCAAGTCCCCGCCGCCGTAGCCGCCTACATCGAACAGCACGGGCTTTATCGTGAGCCGACGTAGGGCGGTAACCGCCAGAATGCTTTTCGACGCTCCTTTTTTTAACGCAGAGACGCAGAGATACGGAGGCAGAGAGCGCAGGGAAAGGACGCCTCCAAACAAGTTGCCATCATGGGCGCTGCGACGAAGTTCTTGTCCCTTTTCTTCTCTGCGTTCTCTGCGTCCGTATCTCTGCGTCTCTGCGTTAAAAATGAGTGATAAAAACGGCTGCTCACCGAAACGGAAACGGCTCGCTCACATCCGCCGCGGCCAACTCGACCATGAACGGTGCGATGCGGTCGACGATTGCTTGCGTCAGCCGCTCTCCCTTGTCAGCCGAGGCGGCGTGCGGATTGCCCGAACCGGAGTTGGTCGTCAGCAAATGCCACGGACGCGTGATCCCGACCCAACCTTTCTCGAGAGCCTCGAAGCGAAACGGGCGGACCGCCCCCGAGTCGGCCGCCAGCTTGCCATCGGATTTTTTCGCGACCAGTTCCGGACGAAAGGCGAGAATCATTGAAGTTTCCATCTCGCCGGCGTGATCCTCCGGCCTCGTGCACACCTGGGCCGCCACGTCGCGGATCATCGTGAACCAGTTGCACAGGAAAATCTGCACGCTGGACTGGCCGTACAGCTCGCGCATCATCGGCTTGATCTCGTTGCCGCCGTGGCTGTTGAAGATCAGCAGCTTGTCGATGCCGCTGGCCTCGAGCGACTCGATCAGATCGGTGAGGATCGCCAACAGGGTGCTGGGCATGATGTTCATCGCCAGCGGAAACTCCTGCATATTGGTCTCCGTGCCGTAAGGAATCACCGGCAGCTGAACGACGCGGGCTCCCGTTTCCCAGGCCCGCTGGCAACAGCGGCTTGCCAGATGAAATGCCTCGAGCGAATCGGTGCCATAGGGCAGGTGCAAGTTGTGCGGTTCGGTGGCGCCCAGCGGCAAAACGGCCAATCGATACGCGTGTTGCCGCGCATCGGCGAGGGTGACTTCTTCCAGCAGCCATGGGCGAGGAGTATCCGTCGGCATATGCAATCTTTCTCAAGCGAGTAATAGGCGAGCTGGCCCGTTTTTTACCGCGGAGACGCGGAGAGCGCGGAGAAAAATCCTCCGCTCTCTCTGCGTCTCCGCGGTAAAGAAGAATCCATACAATATCGGCTCAGACCATAGCACGGCAGTGTCCAACTTCCAAGGATGTCAAACTCGGACGCTCGGCCATAAAAAGGAAGCGGATTTCGAAGCCAACTGCCGATACAGCCGATACTGAGTAATCAGATTATTGCTGAGGTGCACTTCGCGATCGCGCTTGCCGCATAGAATTAGCCGCGCGGATATTTTTCCTCTCGGCAGCGGTTCGACATGCGATCTGGGCGCGAATTCGAGTGCGATCCGGGGGGAATGCGAAGCAAGTCATTGAACATTAGCCGGCGGGCGTTAGCCCCCGGTTGGCGGCCCAGGCCGGTTTCCGAAACCGGAGGCTAACGCTTGCCGGCTGAGCGTGCGACTGCTTGTGAACGCGGTCGGCGAGCGGCCCTGAGCGAACTGGGAAAAAGTTCGACGAATGTAGCAGTTCGCTGGCTCGAATTCCTGCACAGGTAAGGTATCCTTGATGCGTTCGCATGTGTTGATCGGCGCCTTTAGTGGCGTTGATCAAGCGAATTGTTTATGCGACTGGAGTCGTTTACCAAAGCGATGATTGCACAGTATTCGCAGATGGTGAAACACCGTCCGGAATCAGACATCCTGCGAGCTCGCCAACGGCTCGGCAAATATCGGATTGAACGGCGGTTGGCACAGGGCGGGTTCGCCCATGTCTACGCAGCGATGGACACCATCGAGGGCGTCCGCGTCGCGCTGAAGATGCCGCATCAGAGCGTCGTCACGCCGACGATGCTCGAGTGCTTCCAGCGCGAGGCTCGGTTGGTCGCCCGGCTGGACCATCCCAACATCCTGCCGCTGAAAGACGCCAGCTTCATCGACGGCCGCTTCGTCATCACCTCCAAGCTCGGCGAACGCACGCTCACCGATCGCCTTCGCAAGCGGATGTCGTTCGAGACGGCGCTCGAACTCTCTTTGCAAATGGTCTCGGCCGTGGCGTACGCCCAACAGCTAAATATCATTCACTGCGACCTCAAGCCCGAGAACATGATCCTGCTGCCCGTCGGCCGGTTGCAACTGGCCGACTTCGGCATCGCCAAGGTCGCCCAGCGGACGGTCAACGGTTCG
>JBQCEI010001102.1:0-3122 GCA_051960375.1 Aureliella sp.
GGCAATGGTGCGCACTGCTCGTCTGCATCGGCTTGGTGCTGGCTGCCGAACTGGCGAATAGCGCGATCGAAGAACTCGCGACCGCCGTCAGTCGAGAGCACAACGATCACATAGGGCGCGCACTAGACATCGCCAGCGGCGCGGTGCTCTTGGTTAGCATCGTCGCGGCTATCGTCGGGACGATGATCTTTGTGGCGCAGGTGGTGGCGATGCGTTGAGGGACGTTTATCGCACCGCGGTGGTTACGATCGTGTAGTAACGCGACGCGTAAGCGAGGGACGAACCCGGCACAAAGCGCGACAATCTGCGGTTGGTCTGCTAAGGCCGAACATGTCCCTGCTCCGGCGCCTCACCCCCCGGCCCCCTTTCCCCGTAGCGGGGCGAGGGGGAGAGAAGAAAAGAGTGCCGCTCGCCCTACAAAAATCTTCTCTCCCCTCGCCCCGCTTCGGGGAGAGGGGTCGGGGGTGAGGGGTCTTTAGGAATCATCCTTTAGCATGCTGCAAGGCGGGTTCGTCCCTCGCTTGCGCATCGCGTTATAAATGGGCTCATGCCGTCGCTTCGCGACCTGCGCTCGGTCACCACTGCGCTGAAAACCTGGGACCCGCGTCCCAGGCTATTGCGTGCCGTCGCTTCGCGACTCAAAACCGCTTGGGTCGCAGCTCTTTCCGCACCTTGATTGCGAATGCGTATCAAAAAGTCAGGCGCGCACTTTGCGGCTCTTGAGGCGAATCACGGTCCACCGTTTTTCAAAGTCTCTCCCAAGGAGTATCGCATGCGTACCACACTTCGTTATTTCGCTCTGTTAGCTACTATAGCCAGCGCGTCGTCCTTCGCCGTGGCTCAAGAGAACGCCACGCAAGCTGGCCGTCGCCAAGCCGAGCAGAGCCCGCTGTCGACGCAGAGCTCAACGCAGAGCAGGGCCGCAGCCGGTCAAGCTGGCCAGGTTGCCCCAGCGGGCGCCCATGCCATGCAAGGCATGAACGTCAGCCAGTTCTTGGCCCATGAACTGCGCCGCGGCAACGAAGCCGAAGTGGAACTGGGCAGGCTCGCAAGCGAGAAAGCACAAAACGATCAAGTGAAGAAGTTCGCTCAGATGATGGTCGAGCAGCATCAGCAGTTCATTCAAAAACTGCAGCAAATGGAACAGCGCGGCGGAGCGGCAGGTGCAGCCGGAGCGGGTGCAGCCCTCCAAGGCGGACTGCGCCAACACGTCGGCCAGAGCGAGCCGGAAGTGTTGCCCCGCGAACAGCGCCTGGCCCAGCGCGAAGCGACCAGCGATCGCTTGGCCCTGGGCAACAACCGCCGCGGCACTGGTAACGTTCGCAACTCCGAGTCGGGCACCGATGGCGTTCGCAGCCCGCAAGGCGCACCGGCCCCCGGCGGCGCCTCGCAGGCGTCGACCACCGCCGGCGAAGCTCCCGGCACCACCGAACCCGGTACGCCTCCGACGCTCGCCGGACGCCCCCTGGGTGGAACGGAGATCGTCGGTCAAACCGTTACCGGTCAAAAGACTACGGAGCAAACGGTTGCTGGCCAACCAGCTGGCGGCCAAGCAATTGCCGGCCAAGCGGGCGTCGCCGCTGGTCACATGATGGGCAACCAGGTTCCGCAGCAACTGGCAGCCGTCTTCGACCAAGCCTGTGACACCGAACTGCAGATGACCAAGCAGATGCTCAGCGAAGAACAGCAAGGACACGATTTCGATATGGCCTACATCGGCCAACAAATCGTGGCTCACACGTGCATGCTTGCCAAGCTGCAAGCGGTTCGCAACTCGGGTCCTCAAGACCTCCAGCAGCTGGCCACTCAGGGCGAACAAGCCACGCGTCATCACCTCGACATGGCCAAGCAAATCGCCCAACAGCTCAAGAGCAAGGAAGGCAGCAGCTCGCAGTCGCCAACGCGCAGCGCCAGCTCGAGCGCCAAACAGCCATCGAGCGCCGAACGCGAAAACAAATAAGCTCGCGTTTCGAACGTTCGATGTTTCTCATAGCCCGCTGCCGATTCATTGCGATGTTTTGGCAGCGGGTTTTCTATTTTCTACCGCTGAGGCGCGGAGAGCGCGGAGATTCGTCCGTCACACATGCAGCTCGACGATGTCGCCGTCGAGCGGCGCATAGTCGGGCTTTACCGGCGTGCCGTCATGCACCGCCTTGCCCCAGATGCGAGCTCCTTTGAGCGACGCGGCCATGTCGCGATGCACGTGCTCGGCGACTTCCACCAGCGTCTGCCCGCGACGGATAGTGAAGGGCTTGGTCATGTCGGGCTCTTTCTGCTTGGGATGCTTCGTGTAGACCCGCACGATCTCGAGGCGTTCAAAGACGCGGCGGCGGAGCTCATCGAGTCCCGTCCCCTCCACGGCGCTGACTCGCATGCGTTCGAAGTTGCGGTCCTGAAGCACGAACTCTTCGAGCATCGCCAGCCGCTCTTCGGCGCCGGGGTCGTCGCACTTGTTGAGCACGGCGATCGTCGCCGTGTAGCTGACTCCCAAGTCATCCTCATCGAGGTAACTCTCATTGCCAAGCCGCGTTTTGCTGCCGTCGAAGCGAGCCAGCACCGCTTGCGTATCTTCGAGCACATTGTCGCTGGCCAGATCGATGACCAAGAAGACCATGTCCGCTCCGCGCACCAGGCCGATGGTACTCGGGTCCATGAAGTCGGAGGTGATCGGCGGCAGATCGATCAACTGAAAGGGACAGTCTTCAAAGAGCATCATGCCGGGCATCGGAGCCTGGGTCGTGAACGGATACGGAGCGATCTCGGGCTGTGCACGCGTGAGCGCGGCCAGCAGCTGGCTCTTGCCGACGTTCGGGGCTCCGATCATGACGATGCGTCCGGCGCCTTGCCGCGGGATCTTCGTCGCCGCTTTGCCGGTCGCAGGTTGCAAGGCGGCTTTCTGCGTTTCTGCTTTCAGCTTCGCGATCTTGGCTTTCAGTTCGGCTTGCAGCTTGTCGGTCCCCTTGTGCTTGGGGATCTCGCGGAGCATTACCTGCAGGCAGTCGAGTTCCTCTTGCGGCGTTTGGGCTTGGCGATAAGCGGCTTCGGCTTTGTGATACTGAGGCGTCAAGTTAGCTGGCATGTTGAACTCCGGTGGCCACCTGTCTCCAACTGGCTCCTTGATG
>JBQCEI010001103.1:0-2049 GCA_051960375.1 Aureliella sp.
CACTTCGCGAAAGCGTTCGTGCGAGATCTCGACTTCCGAATCGAGCGTCGTGCCGTTGAGCCGGATCCAACCCTGGCCGCTCAAATGATTCAGTTCGGCCAGCAGCGCAGCCGGCAAAATGCGCGAAGCGGTTTGCAGTTGATGAATCCCGAGCGGCTGAGGCGATACGGCTATGAACTGCAGCACCTTCTCGGTCGTCGGCGGCAACATCGAAAAGCGGTTGTGCAGCACGCCGGCTTCTTTTTGACCACCCGAGAGCCAAGTGTCGTCCGACAAACGATGCCGCACGATGTAGTTCATGTACGAGCGGAGCAGCTCCTGCAACAGGAACGGGCTCCCCTTGGAGCGGCCGAGAATATCGTCGGCTACTTCCACATGCAGCGCGATCTTGGCGCGCTCGCACCAGCACTCGAGCAGACGCGTGCACTCGTCGCGCGTCAGCGGAGGCATCTCGTAAATGTGCTCAGGGGCGACCGCGAGCTGCCCGTTTTCGGTCAGCGTCTGCACCAACGGCGAAGCGACTTCCTCGCCTTGATCGACGGCGATGATCAGCCCTTGGAACTCTTCACCGGCCCGGATCAAGTGCGACAGCACGCGTCCGCTCTCCTTGTCGGCCCAGTGCGCATCATCGATCGTAATCACCAGATTGATGCGGCGGCTCAGCCCCTTGAGCCAACCGAGCAGCGCGTGCAGACCGGCCGAGCGCCTCGCGCCACCCTCCATCGAATCGCCAGTGCGCGACGGCGCTGGCCACGCGCCGCCCGTCAATCGTTCCATTTGCGGAAAGGTGTAGACGATCTCTTCGCCGCCGCGCATCAAGTCTTGCCAGAAGTCGCTCCGCATGCGCGACAAGCAAGTCACCAGTTCTTGGACCAGCAGGTTCAAAGCCCGTAGCGGCGTATGATCCTGGCTGTGGCAACGGATGCCCAGCCACATCGTGTTCCGGCCGCTCAAGTGTTGCTTGGCCCAGCGGTTGAGCATGGCCGTCTTGCCCATCCCGGAGTCGCCGCGAATCAGCCGCAAGGCCGGCGCTCCCTGATGCAGCGTCTGCAAGGCTTGCTCGAGAAATGCCAGCCCTTCTTCGCGACCGACGAAATCGGTGTCGCGCACGGCGAATGGAATCGGATGGCCCACGTCGCTGCCCAGACGGCGCACAATGTCGGCCGCTTGCGGGCGCAGCACCGCGCTCGCATTGAGCATCTCCAGGCACAAGCTCGCCAAGTCGGGCGGGCAATCGCGGAGCTTCTCCTGCGATGCGTCGAGATCCAGCCAGTAACGCTCGCGGCTGCCCTCGGGAGCTTGCATATCGACCTTCATCATCGGAAAGCTGCCGGTGATGACTTCGTACATCATCACTCCGAAGCTATACCAGTCGCTGGCAAACGTCGTCGGTCCGCCGTTGAGCACTTCGGGCGAGAGATAGCTGATCGTGCCGACCAGATGCTGGCCGTCGAGCAGTTGCATGCTGGCCGGTTCATCGTCGGCTCGATTGGCCAAGCCCAAGTCCAACAGGACCGCGCGGCCGCGGCCGGTGATCATCAAATTCGAACTCTTGATGTCGCGGTGAATCACATCGTGGTCGTGCAAGAAAGCGACCGCCAGCGCGGCCTGGCTGAGCACGCGTCGCAGTCGGCTCCAACGATCGTCCCCCTTGAGCCGCTGGAACCAGTGGTGGATCGGCTGGCCTTCGACCAGTTCCATCGAAAAGTAACGCAGGTCGCCTTCGCTGAAAGTGTCGTAGAGCTTGATGACGTTCGGATGATTGAGCGTCGAGAGCCAAGTGAACTCTTCGATGAAGCGATAAACGCTCCAGGAGTCGGTCCGGTGGATGACTTTTACAGCGACATGCGCGGCGCTGCGCAGGTCGACCGCGTTGTAAACTCGCCCCATGCCCCCTTGGCCGATCTGTTTGATCAGCAGAAAGTAGCCGAGGCTACAGGGCAGCTGCGACAGCGAGATCGTTTTCTGCGAGATGCCCTCGGCAACCGTCGTGTCGTTGTTCTTCGATACCGGTCCATCGCCAGTGGTGCCGGCGCGGTGGAGTTTCTC
>JBQCEI010001104.1:0-10339 GCA_051960375.1 Aureliella sp.
GCGCTGCACATCAGTGGCCTGATGTGCCACGTTCGCCCGCAGGCATTCTCCGCGGCCCTCAACGGAATTGGCCGTGGATGGTTGGAGCCACCGAGAGCCCGGGGGACACAGCACCTTGCCGGGGGACGCGTGGTGCCGTGGGCGAAAGTCGACAGCCACCGAGGCTGGAAGCGCCGCTGCAAGTTCCATCTCCCAGCGCTGCCCGCGAACTTCTATCCGCCTAGAAAGCTCGTCGGTCTTCCTGCCCGCGTCTCTAGGCAGTTGCGACTTGTCAGCCACGGCGATCGCTTTCTTATGCGGTCGTGCGGCCCGCGCCCGGACCTTACGACTGCGTGCTTACGCGCGACGTACCAGCCGAGCGTCTCTGGCTATCACCAACATCAGGTCGACCCGTTCGATCATGGCACACCAACTGTTGCTAGCAACCGGCAGTTGTCACGCCCCAGCAAAGTGCTGTGTCCCCGGTCCGTTGTGGCTGTGTCCCCGGTCCGTTGTGGGTCCGTTGTGCGCGAGAAGGCTGCCGTCCCTGTCGGGACTTAAAACCGATTGCCGTAGATCCAAGACTTGCGGCCGTTGTGACAAGGGCCGATGATGTGGTACGGCGATGCTCGAGGAAGCTCGCCGTTGGCAACGGAGTTTTGGAAGACCGATCTGGCTCCTCCAAGCAGCGAACAATTCGATGCCGCCAAGCGGTGGTGGCGCGGTTTCTGGGAGTGAAGAATCTACTCCCGCCGCTGGATGATCGCCAGCGTTATGTATCGACTTAACAATTATGAGTGACTGGCAATGGGACACTGCATTCATGCGATTGTTGCCCCAATGGCGATCGCTGACTCAATTTCCGATCTTTGGCCGCAACTGCCGCGTCTGAATCGAGAGAGCGGGTTTGTCCAATTTCCCGTCAATGCTGAACTTATAGACGCTCGCATCGCACCCGACACGATGCCAACGGAGACCGGGGACCAGTTCATGCTCCTAACCGAGGGGTTCCGAACACTCCTACAGACACTCTCGCGCAACGGCCAACTTGCATACGTCGAGACAGAATATTTTGGCGGCATAGGCGGTCAGGGGGCTCTCGTTTGCCGTGATGGCGTCGAAGTCATGCCTCCTGAATGGGCTCGATCGGGGACCATCGACAACGCGCTGCAACTGATTGGATTGGCGCGAGGAGTTTTTGCGGATGAATTTGCGGCTGCAGGGTTTGCTGCGGTTCGTGATAACGAGGACCTACTGGAACTGATCGCAAGACAGAAAGCAACGAGCGATGCATAACCCAGCGATCGACCCCAGCCCTCTCACACATGCGAGTTCGCCGCGATGCCAATCCCTTCGGACAAGGTCGTCCCCGGCGTTCGTTGACAAAGACGGGAGGGTCTGAATGCACGACGTCGACATCGAAGCACCTCGATGGATCGCGAGCTATGAGTTTCTTGCCGACACCCTTGGGGACGGATATGAGATGTGTATCTACGAGTACACGAACGACATGTCGTGCCGCGAACTGCTCCATCAATATGCCGATCACTGCATCGTCCGGCAGTACCGAGACCGTATTGCAGACGCAGACAGAAAGCTGAAGGCGCTATTGAAACCGACCAATCGTTGCATACATGGTGACTATCCCGAATCACATTTTTGGTACTGGGCATATCCGCCGAACTCGCCAGAACTTGAAAATGATCTTCGTGAGATCGGTGCGATCTGGCCAGCACCTGGCTCATCATGAGCGATCGCTGATGAACAGTCAGATGCCGGAGCGAAGGCAGAAGTTTCCACTCGATGCAAAGTCAGTCATGGAGCGCAGATTGACCGGCTTGGGCGTTATGCAGTGCAAGCTCATCCTAGAAGAGTCGGACGTCTCCCGCCGTGGCTCCGTTAACGCAGGCGTTACGTGCCCTATGAACTCGCGAAGACTTTTTTTGATTACCTCGCTGACTGCGCTGGTTTCTTGTCGTAAGAGCCGTAGCGAATCGGACCGCCGTTCCGAATGGCTGCGTTTCGCTGAGCGAGCCCGAATGAAGCGATCCGCCGACGTAGAATTAGCGGTTCGTAATGCGCAACGTTCCGACCGTGCGGTCATTTTCGTCCACGTTGACTGGAGCATGGACATGTACTTCGTCGGTCCGACCTTCATCGAGTTCTGTGAAGCTTACAATTCTCTCCGAAGTTTGCCGGCGGTCGGCTTCCACTACATCGATTTCTCGCCGGCCACCGAAGGATATTTGCCCTTGCGCAACCTGGATGGTTGGAAAGAACTCGAGTCTCAGCGAGGAGGCGGATCGCTTATCCATGGACAGGGTGAAGTTGCCTGGTTGAAACGCGGTCGCGCGGTGGCTGTGCAACGGATAGAATATGACATGACGCCGGAAGACTTGCTGATTCAAACCCTGTCTGCATTCAAGGACTGCACGTAGCAACCTCATCCACCGAAGCCACGGACGGTGCTTGGCTTGATCGATGCATCACCGGCGCGGCATTGGCGATGCCTAGCGTTATCGCTTTCGATTCTATGGTTGACCGCAATTTGAAACTCGAACGCAAATGCCTTGCACAGTCGGAAGCCAAGCGCCGCGCGTCAGGCGTCGAGCGTCAGCGTGTTCGTTGGCTCCCAAAGTTCTGGCGCGATACAGGCAGCTGGAACGACGCTGTAGTCTCGGTATTTTCAGGCCTCTCGCCGCTTTTGACCATTATCGTGTGCTCATGTTACTTCAGCCGGCCTCTTCTCGGCTTGTTGCTGGTACCCGTCGGTTGGATGGTCGGCATGATTTTGGGCTTCTTGACGACTGGGGTGCTCTCTGTGTTGTTTGGCTATACCGATCCGACAGAACGATGACGGTACTATGACACCTGATCTGCAACGTCGACTTGAGCGTTCAATCGCGCCGTTCGATGGTATGTGCATTCACGACGTGGATGGTCTCTCATTGCCAGAACTCCGAACATTTCTCGAACTCGCCGTTTCCTGGCTCAGGCCACGTTACCCTAACATCAGGTCGTTTCGTGATTGGTATGAACATGACGGATTCGTCGTCGAGTCAAAAACGGGCTGGAATCCGCTGATTGCGGCGACTGCAAACCAGCAAACGTTGCTTGACTCACGAGACGAAGACTGGCAAGTGGGGATCGCCTGGTATCCGACGGAATTCCACTGGCTGCATCTCGTGTTTCTTTGCGCGAAAACGATGCCTGCCTGAGGGGACAGAACTGCTCAAAGACGTCTTCTTCGCGGCTTCGCGTGAAATCGAAGGCATTTTCGGTCTCACGCGAAGCCGCGAAGGCGCTGACGGGGGCGAAAATGCCCGCGGGACTGACGATGACGCTACCGGTCGCTCGCCGCCGACTGGCCGCGCGAGCATCGACTGTTGCTCGTGCGTTACAATAGGTCTGCGATGTGGCCCGTAAACGCTTGCATCGAACTGCACGCCAGCTTGCCTAGTGTTTAGTGCGCTGCAAACCAGACGCTCGCCCCAGCCCCCAAAACATGCGTTACTTCACCGCCAGCCCCAATCCTTTCTGGCGAGTTCATCCCCAGCGATATTTGCGTGCGAAATGACCGGATACAACTGCCCATCGTGTCTACTGGCTATCGAAATCGGATACGTCGTTTCGTGGGATCGATCCGGCGGATCACAACAAATTGCCTGCCGCCGTTGCGGAACGATTCACCAAATACGACATCCCGTCGGTGCTCCGGACGTCCTGCTCGCGCAGCCAAGTCCACTGCATGTCAACTTGCTCGCCGGGCGCCCAGCAACATTCTTACAGGCATGGTCGAGCATTCGGACTTTGCCAACGTCCCTGCCAGCCCAAAAGGAACGGGTAATTCCAAGCCGCATGTCACTTGTTGCCTATCAGGAACTTGAGTGCAATCACTGCGGGACAATCGGTTCGCTGAGCCCGCTTTCCAGCTCGTGGCCGCTGGAAACCGATCCATGTCCGGTTTGCGGCCACGATGGAATCATGGCAGTCTACGCAGCAGATGGATAGAGGCAAGTAACAACAACACAATGCACCCGGCCGGGTGCATCGGATGTTTGTATCCATGACAGGCGGTTTTGAGTGCGGATTGAGCACGTGGGCACCATCATTGGGGGAGTCGCACCGGCGCGGGACTGGTGATGGTTGGCGTTATTTGCAGGAGTTTATCATTCGTTTCCGATTGTCTGCGCTGCTCGTGCTGGTCACAGCGCTAGCTGTGCTTCTCGCTGTGATCAACTTGGATGAACGGTCGTGGACCGAAGTTACGGCGGTCGACGCGGCGATCGCGAGCGCGCTGACGGAAATTGGCGGATCTACCCGTAAACATTTTGGCATAGATCGCTCGCCAAGGGGCGCCAAGCTGATACCTGCTTACCCCTTTACGGGAAGCCGAGTAAGCCACGTCCGCTGCGGCGTACTGCTAGACTCTAATTTCATTGAACGGCAGATCGTGGTTCCCGACATGGTTGATGTAACTATCAAAATATCTTCCGATTGGAGGGCGTTGGGGTGCAAGCCGCATGTAACGGTCGAAGGTAATGGAACCGCCGGCAATGCGTGGTTTCTCGGCTCGCTGCAAGAGAAACTGCGAGAGTACGACGCCGTGGTAGAGACCGTCCAATAAACAAAGCGATCGACCTCACCCTCCGAGCGCGCCGCTGTTTACCGTATCACCAATCCACCCAGCGAGTTGCCGAGTAAATGCGCCCTCTAATACTGGCTTCATTCTTTGTGGCGACCTTTATCACAGGATGCGCAGACCCTGCGCGCCCGCATCTTGAAGAGTTAGTTGGCAGATATGGACAGGTTGTAGGCAAGCAATTTCCAGAGCGGAACTCGTATAGCGGCGACGAGCGCAAAATCAGGTACTTTTACCTGCAGAGTGAAGCAACGAACAAAATGCTAACCGACTACTTGCAAACGGATCGGCCGATTTCTGATGACCTAAAACGCTTACTCGCTGACTGGCGGGAAGCGACAGCTAGATCGATGGCGATTCACGGCAAAATGATCGACGAAAAGCGGTTTAACTATCATGAAGACGAGAAGGAGATGGCTGAGCGGCTCATCCGGGCTGAAGCCAGTGCGGGCTTTGAGCTAATGGAGCATCTTAAAGGATACTAATGGCGTTGGATGCAACACGTCAGCGGGAGCGCGATCTGCTTTGGCTGCGCATTCATATTGCATAGCCGCCCGCAGTCGGAGCTCAAGCACCGCCGTGATGAGTTTTGACGTTCGTTTGCGGTAATTGGTTTTCAGTCCCGGTAGGAACGGCAGCCCCCAAGAGCCCGGGGGACACAGCACGTTGCCGGGGGACGCGTGGCGCCGTGGGCCAAAGTCGACAGCCACCGAGGTTGCAAGCGCCGCTGCAAGTTCCATCTCCCAGCGCTGCCCGCGAACTTCTATCTGCCTAGAAAGCTCGTCCGTCTTCCTGCCCACTTCTCTAGGCAGTTGCGACTTGTGAGCCACGGCGATCGCTTTCTTATGCCGGCGTGAGCCCGCGCCCTGACCTTACAACTGCGTGCTTACGCGCGCCGTACCAGCCGAGCGACTTTGGCTATCACCAACATCAGGTCGACCCGTTTGATCATGGCACACCAACTGTTGCTAAGCACGTGTGCAGAAGTCTTCCGTGACATGTCGGTTGGCAGAGAGCCAGAACCGTTGAGACACAGAGGCACGGAGGGCACTGAGCCTCTGCTTGCTTCTTCCTCTGTGTCCTCTGTGTTTCTATCTCAAGTCTACCGTCCGAGGCGCCGCAAACGATCGGTCGGCACCAACTAACGGTGGCCCGCCCGTGGTCCAAAAAATGGGGTCCACTTCAGATATCGCCCGCCGCCTTTTGCGAACGACGAATGTCAATGATATGGCGGAGCCCGTCTCCGCGGCGTATCGGTGCCGGTGCTTCGGCTGCGTCATCTAACAGGTCTGCTCCACTAACTGCGGCTACAGGCTATCCACAAAGGGCCTACAACCCTTCGATCAGACGTGGTTTCTCAGTTACGGCATCGACTACGATGATTGCACTGTGTCCATCGTCTTCAATCAACGGATCCAGCTCACCAAACCGGACATGAATAATCCACTCGTCTTTGCCATCCTTCCTTGAGTGGACAACGCGTTCAATTTGAAATTCGGCCAAGCCAATTTCGCGACCGTAATTCTCGGCGATTTGGCAAACGTTCGTGATCGTTGTCGTTGTAGTCATACCGGTACCTGACTGTCTAATTGCCGTATAACCTGCGGATGTATTCAATGTATTCAAGAGCGTGAGCTTTCTCGGCGTCGCTAAACAATCGCCAGTGATTGCTTCCTGAAGGGCTTTGTAAACAAATTCCTCCCGTTCCAGCTTACTCAGCGTGCCGTACTTCTTTGGGTCTGCAAGCCAGTGTTCATAGTGCTTCGCCTCGTGAACGATTTGGTAGCGAGTTGCGTTTGGTCGTAGTAATAGGCCAGCGCTGCCATCCTTGAATCGTACGAACTGAGCCCCGTCGCCGCTCTTCTTGAGAATCTCCAGTGCCCATTCATTCTGAATGACCGAAACGTTGTTCCGGTTCAAGCGACTCGACAGCCGCTTGAGCACAGATTCTGGTACGACTTCACCGCTTTTCCAGCCTTTCATAGCATCTGCCAACCAGTCTACACCCCTTGGGGCTTCGCCCGCTCTGGGCGAACCTTTACCGACACTCTTACCAACTAACTTAACGGAAACACCGAACAGCCGCAGTAGCCCTTCTGCGATTTCACCGGTTCCTCCCTCGCCTTGCGAGAGCAAATAGGTCCCTTCCGCGGTGCGGTAGATGCCCAGGCCGGCTTCTACTCCTGTTGCAGCCCGACTAACATTGCGGACAGCTCCGGCAGAGACTTTTCCCGCTTGGTATAACTTATTTGCCCCACCTGTCGCCAATGTTGCCGCGTCGCCGACCAGCGATATTGTTACCTCTTTGTAGTTGCCCTGGACCGCATAGACCGCTGCAGCGCCAGTGCAGCAAAGTGGTGTGTCCCCAGTTCGCGATCGTCGCCTGCCGCCATTGATGTAGCCAACGTCTTTCATCAACCGATAGCTGCGATCATTTCATTGACACGGGCAACGTACGCGCCGACAACTTCTTCTAGCTCCTCTCTGGCGGCGCAGGCGCACTGCCATTTAAGGCCAAGTGAACCGTTGTCGCGCCAGCTCGGCCAAAATTCCGATAACAATGCGATTTGACTTTCCGTCCCAATGACGTAGCGCGTCGCCCCGTCAAGACACTCAGTAGATGCAAGTCGGCGTTCGTCGGTCGCCACCGATATGAACTCGCTCTCACTCAGTCGGTCGACATCGATAGAAACTCGTCGCGACGCAAGCTTAGTCAAGTGAGCGAACATTCTTACAACAGGGTAGTGAAAGAATTGATAACCCTTTGGCCACAGGAAAAACGGCTTGTCTCCGATGATGACTTCGACCTCTCCCAAGGGGGCCTTGGACACCTCACTAAATTTTGCGGCTATCGAAAAGCTCTTTGTTGCTTTGTGAAAGCTTGGCATTGTTTGCTCACCAAAATATCCAACTACATCGCGGGCCATCAACACGTTGCGGGGGACGCGCGGTGGCGCTGGCCAAAGGTAGCATAAGCTGCATCGCTGGTCGGTGGACTTCCGAGGTACGACGGACGACATCTGAACATCTGTTGCTCTTGTCGCCCTTCTATTCTGTTTGTGCTGCGCTACCCGCGCTCGTTGAGGCGACAGCCTAATCGAGTCAGGCTTGTGCTTGCTAGTCAGTGGCCAACTCTCGGACTGAAGGAGGGACCGCCAGATGAGCCGAACGACCAGGGGGGAAATCTATACGCCCGACGAGATCGCCACGGCAGACTGGCAAGTTCTGGCAAAGCCGTTTCGAGGCAGTGCGGCTGCTCGATGAGGCAGCGATCCTGGCCGGCGCGGCCTATGAGCCTATGTCGACCTCAATCCAATTCGAGCAGCTCTGGCCGAGACGCTCGAGTCGAGCAACCACACATCGGTCCAGCGGCGCATCGAGGCGCTGCGGCAGAGTCTGTCTCTGGTGACCGAAAACGCCGAGGGAGCCGAATTCGAGCCGCAACAGCAGCCCGACGCTTTTCTCGCCCCGCTTGAGATCGACGAGCGCCAGGACGAGCTCGGCCCCTGCCCAAGCGCGAGCGGCAAGCGGGCAAGCGACAAGGGCTTTCTGGCGATGACGCTAGCCGCCTACCTGGAGCTGCTCGACTGGACGGCCAGGCAGATCGTACCGGGCAAACGCGGCGCAACTCCCGCTACAAGCCAACGGTACCGCCCGCCGGCCGATAATCGATGGACGGGATTACTAATCCAACAAGCTGCGCTCGAGTTAGGACTCGTTGGCTCCGCCGCGCAGGTTCAGTTTGAACGTTGCGAACCGGGGCAGCTCTCGGGCGGTATCTTCCCAAGAGTATTCGTGGGTTCCTATGTGCCACAGTCGAATGGTCGTATCGGCCATGATCGAGTAGCCGCATCGTCTGACTCGCTCGCAAAAGGCATAGTCCTCGGCAAGGTACCACCGCTTCCCTGCTTCTTCCTCAACGATCATCGGCTGAAAATAGGGAACAACCGCTTCGCCAAACTGCTCGTTGCAAAGAGGCAGATTCAACCGGTGTTGCACATCGTGATAAACTTCGCGGCGGACGTAGAGGAAACCGGCGCCAGCATACTTGATTTCGATCAGGCCACCCGCCTGGCCGAACAGCACCGCATCGGTACCTGGCAGGACGTGACAGGCCAGTTCACGGCGCCTCTTCTTCGGGTAGATTCCGCAAACGACCGGCAAATTATGCTGGCGCAATTTCTCGACGGCGCTCGGCTCGAACGCCACGTCGCTGTCGATCCACAGTGTGGCCGCGAAGCCGTCTCGCATTGCGGCGCTGGCCAATACGTTTCTCGCTTGATCGATAGCGGAGAAGCCGGGTACGCGGCGAACTGTATAACCCAGCTTTTCGAGAGCTCGCAAGTTGTTCTCGCACGCCGGTGCGATCGCTCCGCTGACTGGCACGAGCACGCATACCTCATCAGGCGACAAACCTTTGCCGGCATGAGGCTTAAGTACGTTGGTTGCTGCGGTCGGGGCTGAAGCGCCTTCAGGCCGATTTTCGGTGTAACCGAGTTCTGCCGCTAGAGTTTCGACCTGCAGCTTGAAGGAGATTTTCTCCGCCTCGGTAATGATTTCGGATTCTTGGGGACCACCGACTAGCTGCATCTCGGCGGCGCGTCGATGCAGCGGAAAGCCAAGATGTTCTTCGATGTCGTCAAATTGCCCTTCAGCTAGTTCCTCGTACCGCACCAGTTTGGCGCCCAGTTCGAGATGATCTTTCAGAAAGCCCGTCGTGTTCCTGTGCCATGTCTGAGCCAAGACCGAAGCAGTGACCCGACGCGCTGGCCAAAGGTCATAGCTGTCGAGCTGAGTCTGGCGCCACGTGGCCCAATCCTGCAAACAATCATAGGGATTGCGAACTACGAACACGAGCCGACAGTCGGGATACAGCCATTTAAGAAACGCAGCATGCTCGGAAGTGCCTCTCACAAACATCGCACCCCAACGGGACGCAGTCGCTCTTGCAGGTTCGGCGAGCAATTGTTCGATGAAGCTCCTGTAGGCGCTTCGCAGGTGCTTCGGTGACGGACAAAGATGGGCGACATACCGCTCCGTTAATTCCTCGAGCGAGCAGCCATCGTGAAAGTACCAGTCGGGGATCGATTCCTTCGACAGAGCTCGCATGGGAGCCGTCAGATGTTCGAGCAACCATGCTTGTCCATACGGCTCACCCCAAATCAAACAGGGAGGCATGCATAGGCGTTGCATGAGTGTCGAGCCACTGTGCCAGCCGGAACCAAAGATAAACACGGGCTGAGAGCAATTGCCGAGCTCGTCAGGCGCGCTGGGCTCGCCCCATGCGCTCACATTTCGCAGAATCCGGTTCAATCCATCACCCTAAATATCTAATCGCCATGTCACTACTGGCTGCTTCTCTTTCTCTAGGCCGGCCATTCGCACGCGCGCTGGTGGCCAGCCAGTAGACCAAGATACGTTTGCAACGCCTGCCAGATTGAGCTATCCGGCCTCGCGGAATCGTGGCGAACGATGTGTCGGAAGGTAGCGAATGTAACCTATTGAATACCGAAACGCATCAACCCACGATGGTTCTCAATGCCAAGTCGGCTCGTCACCGCATGTTCACTGCCTGCGTCACCTGGGATGCGGCGCTCCAAATCGAGCGGCACCTCGAAGCACTTCTTTCGAACGGCTGCTGCGTTAGAGAGTCGAACCGATCCAGATCGCAAATGGGTGTTAGGCCGCCGAACGTCGAAGGTTTCAATGAGCTGCAGA
>JBQCEI010001105.1:0-2968 GCA_051960375.1 Aureliella sp.
CCCCCCCCCCCCGCGCCCCCCCCCCCCCCGGGGGGGGGGGGGTTATAAATTTTTTTCGGGGCCCCCCCAGCCCCTTGTCGGGCCCCCCCCCCCCCCCGGGGGGGGGGTGGGGGGGCCGGGGGGTGAGGGGCCGTAGCGGAGACATGTTCAGCCTTGGTAGATCAACGATGGTTTGTCGGGCTGTGTGGCCGGTTCGTCCCTCGCTTACTCGTCGGGTTGCAAGCTGTAGGCAAGCTGCATGGGCAAAGCGACCTTGACGCGTCTGGCTTGCAGCGAGTTTACTTGGCTGAAAGTGCCATCGCGTGCCGATGAACTGCATGTGTGCACCCGACCCTCGTAGCTTGCGAGTAAGCAAAATGACACGGAAGTTGTTTGCCGGCTTGGCTCTTATCTTCTTGGCTCAACCCGCCTATGCCCAGATGGGCAATGGCACTCGCAACGGCGCTGTCCTCGGCGGCGTCGGCGGGGCGGTCGTCGGCGGCATCATCGGCCATCAAAATCATGAGACGCCGGAGGGAGCGCTGATTGGCGGCGCGGTCGGCGCGGTCGCCGGTGGTTTGATCGGCAACGCCCGCGATAAGCAAATCCAGCGCGATCGGTACTACCAGCAGCAGCTGTATCAACAGCAGCAGTGCAACCATCACCATTACAACAACTACAACACGTATCGCTCGGTGCCCGCTCGCTCAGTGCCGACGCGGCCGGTGGCTCAAATCGGCGTGACCACGACCGATGTGTTGGCGATGACGCGCAGCGGCGTCGGCGAATCGGTGATCGTCAATCACGTGTATGCGACCGGCGTGCAGCGGCGGCTCGACACCAATGAAATCATCATGTTGACCCAGCAAGGGGTCGGCGAGAACGTAATCAACGCCATGCAGCAGGCGCCGGTGCGAACCGGCGCGTATGCCACTTCGACGACTGTCGTTGCCCCTCAGGGCGGCACCGTGATCGTACAAGAGCCGACCTACGTCGCGCCCGACTACAATCAGCCGCCGTACACGCAGCCGACTTACGCACGCCCGACGTACTACAACGGCCCCGTCCGCCGCGGCTTCTAACGTTCAACCTCTGCGTAAACTCCGCGCTCTCGGCGTCTCCGCGGTAAAACCGCCTTTCACTCCCAAAGCAAGTCAACAAACGTCATCTCGTTGGGCCGCAGAGCGATCGAAGCGGTATCGCCTGCGACGGTCAGCTTGGCCACGCGACCGCCGAGATAATCGACGCGGTGGGCTTCGGACATTTCGCGGAGTGCTCGAATCCGCGTCGTCACGCTCTTGTTGCCGATCTCGGTCAAGTGCACGCGCATGCCGACGCAGCGACCGTCTCGGTCGACCAGCGGCGCTTCGAGCTCCATGACCACATGCTTGGCATCGACATGCATCAGCCACGCAGCGGCCGCCGGAGCTTGCTCGGCTTGGCCCGCGGGCGCGGCAAGCGGCACCACGAGCGGCGCGGTCAAAAACTGCTGAGCCGCGACAACCGGATTGGGCAGGTCGACGCCGACGCCAAATCGGAACTCGCCACTGCGGGCGGCTCCTGCAGTCAGGATCGTCTCCATAAAGCGTTCCGCGACGCGCTGATGGAACGGCAAGCCGCCCGTCAGCAGATGCGTGCGATAGTCCGCCTCGTCGATCTCGATCAGCGTCGGAGCAACGATCTTGCCGCCGGCCCAGGTCTGCCGCGAGCCACAATTGCGGCCGGTCAACACCGCCGCTTCGTTAGGCCACGCAACGCGCAGAACGTAAGCGGCGTTCCATGCTGAACCGCTCAGCGACGAGAGCGCATCGAGTCGCACGGTGATCGCCAGCACGCGCGAGCCACGGAGCACTTCGTAGTCGATTTCGAACTGGCCGGCGACCGTATCGCGATACAGGAGTTGGCCTTGAGCGCGCACGATTCCGAGCACGGTCGTGTTCTCGATCGCCCGCACGCTGGTCGTTTGAGCCTGCGAGTACTCGGCTTCGCCTGCACCGCTCTTCTCGCGCCGCGCCAGTTGAATGCTCAAGCGATTGCCCCGTTTTCCGGGGATGTGCAGGCTCCGCAAGCCGCCGGTGCGCGGATCGACCTGGGCTTCGAGAAAGTCGTTGATCAGCAGGCTGTCGTTTTGCACCAGCGTTCGCTCGCGGCGCGCCGCGGCCGAGCTCTCCGAACGCAGCGGCACTCGTACCATGCCGAAGCCCGGCACATCGACGAGCGACAGCCGCGCCGCCGAAGTGCGACCGGTTGCATAAAGCCAGTTCGCTCCGGCCGCGGGCGCTAAGTCCGACGACGTAACCAGCGGTAGCCGCTGCGGGGCGCTGCGGGCATTGATGACCAGTTCGGCTGAGGCCGTGCTGCCAGCGGCTGTGTTGCCAGCGGCTGTGTTGCCAGCGGCTGCGGGTCGATGGCCGGCCGCTTTGGCAAAACGCTCGCCGACTCTCGCGCCGAGCTGCTCGAGCTCCTTCTGCAATTCGATCGCCAGCTGCTCGCCCTGGGCCGGCGCGTCGAGCAGCGAGTCGATGCCGTCGGCCACCTTGGCTAGTTCCGGTTCGAGCTCGCGAAGCGTCAAAGCTTGCGGCCCTTCGGAATCAGCTTCGTCCGAGGTATCGCCCGCTGGCGTCTCGCTGGCCCGTGCCTCGCTGGCGTGCGCCTCGCTGGCGTGCGCCTCGCTGGCCCGTGCCTCGCTGGCGTGCGCCTCGCCGGCGGTTGCGGCTGGATCGCTGGCTGGATTGCTCGCCGCATCGCCAGCGGGCGGAGCGGGGCGCGAGCTGTGAAAGTTCTCGAGCTGGTAGCCGAGGTTGACGATATTTTGCAGGCTGCGGAGCTGAGCCTGGAGGCGCTGATGCGCGACTACGCTGGCGACGAGGCTCGCCGGTTCGACGCCGCGCGAAGGGGCCAGCCAGTCGTACAGGAACCTCCGCGGCGGCAAGTGTTCCTGGTGATACGGCTGGTCGGTCTTTTCGAAAAAGTCGTCGACGTTTTGCCA
>JBQCEI010001106.1:0-3177 GCA_051960375.1 Aureliella sp.
TTCTCTCCCCTCGCCCTGCTTCGGGGAGAGGGGCCGGGGGTGAGGGGTCTTCAGAAGCATCGCTACTTGTTCACCTGTAGCGACCTGCGCGTTAATGCCACTCATGAATGGTTCTCGAGACGCCCAAACCGCTTTCTGCCCGCCCTAATACCCCGCCGCGCTCGGCACCTGGACGCTCATCGTCGTCGGAATGCCGCTGAGCGTCGGCAAATGAGCGACGGCGATGTCGGTTAGGACGTCGCCTGCTCGCAGGGCGATGTGGCTGGAACTGACGTTGATGTCTTCGGCCAGGACCATGCCGGCGGCGAGCTGGCTGAGGTGCAGTTGGCGAGTCATGCCGCTGGCGTTGAGCGTCCGCTTGTCTTGATCGCGGAAGAGCTGCAGCAGGCGCGAATCGGGGGACGCATACAGCTGCCCCACCGCCGAGTTGCCCCCCGGATCGACGCCGAACTTGCGAGTGCCGATCACGTGGGCGAGTGCTAAGCCGAGCAGCGTGCCGCCGTTCTGCACATCGCAGCTCGAGTCTCCCTCGGCTCCCGGGCTGAGCGCTCCATCGGTCTGCCCCATGCGGCGAACCAGTGCGGCGATGCGCTCGAGTCGCGGGATCTTTTGCAGGAGCTGAGCACTCGTTTCCAGAGCGCCAAAGTACAGCTTGCGGTCAGCCTCCGAGAGTGGTTTATGCGAGAGGAAGTTGGCGAACGCTTCGGGTTTGATCAGCACGAAGCCGATCAGCGCCAGCTTGCCGGCGACCAAATACTCCCAGTGCGCCCGCCACGACAGCGAGCTGCAGCCGGTGCGGATCAGCCGCTGGGTGCGCTCATTGATCACCGAGAGCAGCGGCTGGGCGATGCCCATGATGTCGCAGAGGATGTTGACGCTGCCGACGAACGTCCGCTGCAACAGCTCGCGCTCGGCTTGCAGTAGTTCCCATTGCCGCAAAGCCGCATCGAGCCCGCCGCGCAGATCGGCGCTCGCGCACGGTTTGGTGAAGTAGCGGAAGACTTGTCCTTCGTTGAGCGCGCGCGTGGCCGTGGGCAAATCCTGATTGCCCGTCAACATCAGGAAAACCGAGTGCGGAGAAATCTCGCGCGCCCGACGAATGAAGGCCAGCCCGTCCAGTCCCGGCATCTGCATGTCGGTGAGGATCACCGAAAAGCGCTGCTGGCCGGAGAGCATATCGATGGCAGCCAGCGGATCGTTGGCCAGTGTCAATTGATAGTCTTGACCCAGCCTGCGTGCGATGCCGTCGAGCACTGCTTGTTCGTCGTCGACCAGCAGGATGTTGCGATTGGTGTTTGCAGCCCCGGTTGTTTGCACAGGTCCAGCTCCCTACGAGTTCGATTCAGAATGAAAAGGTTTCTAATGGATCGCGCTGAGCGCCGGGATTCTCGGTCCCGGCGTTTCGCTGACCGGCCTCGGGATCTCGGGCAGGAAGAGGTGGAACGTGGTTCCTTCGCCGGGCGTGCTTTCAAAGGTCAACGTGCCACCATGCTTGTTGCAGACGACTCCGTAGCAGAGCGTCAGCCCCTGTCCGGTTCCCTTGCCAACTTCCTTGGTCGTGAAGAATGGATCGAATACGCGGCGGTAGTTTTCTTCGGGAATACCGCAGCCGTTGTCGCTGACTTCGATCAAGATCCCGCCGTGCGTGGGGCGCGTCGCGATCGAGATCAGTCCCAATATTTCGTTGGTGACGCCGAAGCGTTCGACAATCGCGTCGGCCGCGTTGACCATCAGGTTCAGCATCACCTGATTGATTTCCGAAGGCAGACAGCGAATCAACGGTAGATCGAGGTCCAAATCCACCTCGAGCGCAGCGCAGTACTTCCAGCGATTGCGAGTGATCGATACCGTGCTGCTGATCAAGTCGTTGACATTCGAGCTGACAAAGCCGTTGTTGCTCGGATGCGTGAAGACCTTCATCGCCGTAACAATCTCGATGACGCGCTGCGAGCCGACCAGACAATCCTTGATCGCTAGCGGGACTTGCTCGCGGATATAGGCGAGTTTGTTATCGATCGCGACCAGATTGAGATCTCTCGGCGAGATGCCTTCGCGATTGAGCGTGGCGATTTGATCCTGCACGCGATCGATCAGCGAGAACACTTGCGAAGTCGATTCCGAAAGGAACTCGACGTTGTCGCTGATGTACTGCATCGGTGTGTTG
Source organism: Aureliella sp. (assembly GCA_051960375.1). Classification (GTDB taxonomy): domain Bacteria; phylum Planctomycetota; class Planctomycetia; order Pirellulales; family Pirellulaceae; genus Aureliella. The sequence goes on from JBQCEI010001106.1 coordinate 2,165, forward strand.
ATTTCATGCGCCAGCCCAGCGGCCAGCCGACCGATCGACTCGAGTTGCCGAGAGTCGGCCAGCTCGCGCTCGAGCCGTCGCTGTGCCGTAATGTCGTTAAAGATGCCGAGCATTCCAAAGACAGTGCCGTTGGCCGTTCGCAGCGGCACCTTGCTGCACAGAATGTCGGCCCGCGCTCCGTCGGGCAGCACCAGCGTCTGCTGTTTGGCGATGATTTGCTGGCCGCCTGTTACGACCAGATCATCGCCGTCGGCGATCGCCTGGGCGACCGAAGCGGATGCTTGCAGTTGGTCGTCGGTGCGTCCGATCACTTCATCTTCCGATCTCAGTCCGAGCGTTTCAGCAAACTTGCGATTGCATCCGAGGTAACGACGCTCGGCATCTTTCCAGAACACGGCGTGAGGAATGTGACTGATCACGCACTGAAGGAGATCTCGGTCCGCTTGGGCTCGCTCCTCGGAGAGTTTGCGTTCGGTCTCGTCGAGCAGCGTGCCGCTGACGCGGATCGGTTTGCCATTGTCATCGCGCTCGGATACCGCGCCGCGAAAGTTGACCCAGCGCCACTTGCCGGCGATCAGCATCCGGAACTCTTCGTTTAGCTGCGACGGTTGAGGCTCCAGCAAACGCTTGATGGTGGCATCCACGCGGAGGTGATCGTCCTCGTGGGCCAGCGTGAACAGATCGTGCAGCCCGCATTGCTCGACCCACTGATCGTTGATGGCGCCGATCCAGCGGCTCGTGATCCAGAAGCGGTCGTTCTTGATGTCCCATTCCCACAGCGACAGCTCGCCGCCATCGGCAGCCATGCGCAGTTGCTGGCGGCTGGCCGCTAGTTCGCTGGCCAGCCGTTCGGCGGAGATTTTCGATTGCTTGAGCTGCTCGGTTTGCAGGCGATGGATTGTGACATCGCGCTGCGTAGCAATGAAGTATTCAAGTTCACCGGCGGGGCTGCGAATAGGGCGGCACTCGATATTGACCCAGTAGGTGCTGCGGTCGCGGCGGTAGTTGAGGAT
>JBQCEI010001107.1:0-4840 GCA_051960375.1 Aureliella sp.
CACGGCCCGCCCGTCGTAGCGATCGATCACGCCCACAAACTGAGCGACGTCCTGGAATTTGCCGGCGCCGTCGTTCAGCCACACGCGCTTGGCCTGATAACCGGCCAGGCTGCGTCCCTTCATATCGGGCCAGTTCTTGGCATCGGAAATGATATGAGTGTGCCCGCCGGTGATTTGCGAAAAGTCGTACCAGTAACTCGTGCCGCGATCGCCCGACACGTAGCCGTTGGTCAGATACAAATCGACAAAGCCGTCGTTGTTCAAGTCGCCGAACTGAGCGCCGAAGCTCCAACCGCCCAGTTCCACGCCCATGACCGAGGCGAGGTTTTCAAAATGCAGCTCGCCGCCAGAAGCGGTCGGCAACCAGAGATTATTCCCTTGCAGGAGCACGCCCTCTTCGGAAATGTTCGACTGGTAGATCGCCAGCTTGCCTTGATTGAGCACATCGCCGACCGCCGCATTCATGCCGCTCTTGGGCGCATGGCCGACACCGCATTCCTTGCCGCATTCCTTGAAGCGTTTTCCTTCTTCGTTAATGAAAAGCTCGGAGACGCCGTAGTCGTTGGCCAGGAACAAGTCGGGATAAGCGTCGCCGTTGAAGTCGCTGGCTATCACAGCGAGGCTCCATCGAGAGCTCTTGATCCCGGCCTGCTCAGTGACATCTTCGAAGCGGCAATCGCCCAGGTTTCGCAGCAGCCATTTGCGGCCGCCGTTGCGAGCGTATTCGAAGCTCTCGGGCATGATCTTTGTATCTTTGAGATCTTCTAGCCGCACATCGTCGGGCCAATACGCAGCCAGGAACAAATCGACCCGCCCATCGCGATCGTAGTCAAACCACGTCGCCGTTCCCGCGTTGGCCCACTCGGGCATGCCGGCCGAATCGCTGATCCGCTCAAACGATTTGCCATCGTGGTTGTGGAACAATTCGACGGTGCCCCATTTGTAGACGAGCACGTCTTCGTAACCATCGTTGTCGATGTCTGCCCACACGGAACCGATGCAGGCGCCGGTCCCCGGCTCGTTGAGAGCGGCCAAGCCGACTTCCTTCGCCACATCGGCGAAGGTGCCGTTCTGCCGACTGCGATAGAGTGCGTTCGATGTACCGGGCGCGCTGTTGGTGACGTAAAAGTCGGACCAGCCATCGCGGTCGAAATCGACCACCGAGACGCTGGCCCCCATGGCGGCGATCTGAGGGCCGATGTGCTCGAGGCGCGCGTCGATCTTCGGCGGCTGATGCACGAAGTCGATGCCGGCCTCCTCGGCCGATTCGTGAAAGACGACTCCGTAGCGATCGATCAAAGCGGCAGCCGAAGCCGAAGAAGCGGACGAACCTTCGGCGTTGTCCTGGCGCGATAGCCGCGCATAGATGGCTGGCCCGACGAGCAAGCCTACGAAGGCCACAATTAATAACAGTCGTTTTGCAAACGGATTCATTGCGAAGCCTCTCCCGAGGTCAGCCGCTCGGCCGACTTCCATAATTTGCCAGTGAAGTGGCGGGGCGTTACGTAGCGAGTGTGGTACTTGATCCAGTCGTCGGCATGCCGGCGGTAGATCGGATCGTGAGCCAGCGGCGCCATCGGGCCGTATTCCGCGTCAGCGTGGTCCGGCAGCGGCTCGACGGTCTGCGAAAAGGTCGTGTTGAAGTCGCCGTCTTTCACCCAGCCGTCGCCGACCAAAATGAAATCGCGCTGCCAGCCTTCGGGCGGACTGTCGGTCATTTCGAAGTCGAAATGCAATTCATCGCCAGCGTTCATGATCACGTAGCGATCGTCGATCGCCGCGAGCAGCTCGCGCACATCGCCGAAGCGTGTGTAATAACCTTCAAGATCGAGCCACTGTTGGTCCGTGGCAGCGACTTCGTAGATCGGCGTATCGGGCTTGCGACGATCCAGCGGCTGCAAACGCGAGAAGCCGCGATAGCGCAGGTCGGCCGTCTCGGTCTTCAATTCAGCGACGCGCGGCTTGGCATCGGGCAGTGCGTAGCACCAGCGGAGCGAATCCCAATAGATCTCCATGTTGGTTCGCAAGCGAAACTCGTGCGAGGCCATGTGCGCGTCGTGCGGTATTTCAATCACAATCTCTTTGTTCTTGCCGGCCGGAAACCCAAGGTTGTCGTGCACGACTTGCCAGTGGCCATCGGTGTCTTTGCGTTCGAGCATCAGGCCGAACGGCCGCTCGGCGTCGCCTTGAGCGATCGCCACGTTGAGCGAACTGTCGGTCGGATAGATCCATCCTCGGCCGACGATCAGCACCTGCCGCTCGAGCGAAACTTCGGGCGGAAGCGTGAACTGCACCGAGTGCTCACTGGCAACACCTTGATAGGCGCCGAGCTCGAACTGATCGGCATAGACACCGTCGTTGGCCCGAAGTCGGTCATCCAGCCGATTACCTTGATCGTCGTGCAGATCCTGCAGCGGCTGGGGATGTGTGGCCGCGATGACGCGATGCTCGGGCATCTGGGTCGGAACGAAGCGTTCGTCGACCAACACGCTGACATCCGCCGGGTGATCGACCGACAACAGAGACACGTGATCAAAGAAATGCGTCTCCCAAAGTTCGGCGGTGATGCGAACCGAATAGCGTCCGTCGCGAGGAGCCATTTCGTTACCGGCGATTTTGACCCAGTCCTTCGTCTGCGTAACGCCGGCGGTCGTCTGAGCGTTGATCCGCAAACCGAGCGGCGAACGCCATATAAAATCTTTGACGAAGCGATAGCCTTTGCCGTCGTAAGTAAAAATCCACGGACACGAGCCTTTGAGACGCTGGTTGGCGACGAAGGCGCTGCTCTGCCCAAAATCGAATTCGGCTTGCGAAGTGCCGTTGGGCCAAACGATGCGCACGAGATCGGCCGCCCGCTGCTTGCCGAGCCCGAAGTGAACGCGCGGCGATGCGATGACCGCCGCTTGCACCACATTGCCGGCTCGCATATCGACGCGTCCGCCGATTCCGAACGAGTTGATGCGTTTGTCGCCGGCGTTCGGATTAGCCATCGGCTCGATGACTTGCCAGCCGTAGCCAGCCTTGCTCGCGTTCGTCGCGAGTCGCCCTCCCGCGTCCAACATGCCGACCAAATCCAGCAGGCCATCTCCGTCTAAGTCCGCCACGGCGGTTGCGGTCATGTTGATTTGCGGCGTTACGCGAGCCAAATCGCCCGAGGGCTCGCGCAGCCACATCTCGACCTTGGCCGCAGCGCTCACGAGCACATCACTCGCGCCGTTGTTATCGATGTCGGCCACAGCGAGAAAGACGTCTGCATCGGGCTTGAGGCTCGCCGAATCACTGCTCAGCGACAACGATGCCAGTGCGGTCTCATTCCACTGTGACTCGGAATCGAGACTGGCTGAGAGCAGTTCGCTGCTGGCAGTGATGGAGAGCAGGTCGAACTGTCCATCGCGATTGACATCCCCGACGGCCATAGCGGCTCGCGGTCTGTCGGCCAGTGGCATCGATATGTAGATACCATTGCGATCGTTTCTCCACAGAACGAGTTTTCCAGCGGTATCGAGCGTCGCCAAGTCAACATCGCCGTCGTTATCGAAGTCGGCAAACTTCACATCGACCACCTGCCGGGCATCGATGAACTCGGGCATTTCTTCAAAGGTCATGTCGCCGTTGTTACGAATCCATCGCAACTGGGTTTCGCGATCGCTCAGCAGTAGATCCATGTCGCCATCGGCGTCGACGTCGAAGCTCCAGACGCCGCGCCAGGCGGCTTGTTCCTCTTGGTCGCTGAACGAAATGGGCAGTCTTTCGAGGGCACCGTCTTCTTTGCCGAGGTAGGCGATGGCACCTTGATCGCCGACAGCAACGAGATCTGGCCGAAAATCAAAATTCAAATCCGTTGCGTAGAGGCTCGCGCGAGTCACCGACTCCGCTTTGCCGGGGAAGGAGGACGAGGGCGAATCGCCAATTTGCAACTGGTCGCCTGATAAGGTGACGATGACAGCACTCGCTTGGCCCGGCCGTTCCATCACCCAGACCCGATCCGGCCGCTGGCCTGCGGCGGCAGCCTTCTCGGGTTCAAACGCGATCCCGAGATCCGCATCCGCAGCTTCGACCGGCGGAGCGGCCAATCGCAAAAACTCGCGAACCGGCGTGCCGACGCTGGCGGCTGATTGGTTTCCGAGATCGAGAAGACTCTGCTGAAATTCGGCGCGAGGCTTGAGCAAGTTTTGAAAGAAAGTCATCGCCAGGGCGGCTTGGCGGAAGTCTTGCTTGCTGGCGGCTTGCTTCGCTTTATCGAGTTGTTGTTGCAACGGTTCGGGCCACTGATAGCGATCGCTTTCGAGCACCTCGAGCACCAATTGCAGAGCGGGCTCGTCTTGCAGAGCAGCCGCCACGCGAGCTTTTTCTGTCAGCGCGAGCAGATTGTCGGGTCGGTAGGTGAGGATCTCGGTGAGCAGTTGCAGTCGCTGGGCATCGGCATCGCTCGATCGAATTTGACCGAGCAAAGTGACCAGCGAATAAGTCGCCGCAATGTTCTCGGGCCAGCGCTGGTGCAGCTCCTGCAATTGCTCGATCGCTTCTTCGACCTGGCCCGAGTGACTGAGCAGCTCGGCGTTGAGCAGCGCCAGCTCGCGCGATTCCGGGGCCAATTGCAAAGCCCGATCGAGCGACTGACGGGCGTCCGAAAGTTTGTTCAGCCGCAATTGGGCGATCGCCAGGTCGGCCCACAGCGCGGGCTCTTCCTGCTGATGCTTTACTGCCGCCTCGAGCGCTTGCAGCGCCCGTTCGTTGTCCTCGACCTCGAGCGCCGCCAAGCCCACATTGAAATCGGCGATCACTTCGCTCGAAGCAACCGCTTGCCGAGCAGCCGGTCTGCTGAAAGCGAAGTACCAAT
>JBQCEI010001108.1:0-2390 GCA_051960375.1 Aureliella sp.
ACAAGTTCCGTCCGCGTCCGCCCGTCGTTACTCCCGGTGAGAAGCTGGGCGATGCGCCGAGCGACGCTGTCGTGTTGTTCGACGGCAAGAACCTCGATGCCTGGCAAGCCGCCGGCAAGAAGACCGACAAGGGCGAGCCGCAGCCCGCCCCTTGGAAAGTCGAAGACGGAATGATGATCGCTCAAGGGGGCAAGGGCTCGATCGAAACGCGCGAAGAGTTCGGTGACTGCCAGCTGCATATCGAATGGTCCGAACCGACCGACATCAAAGGCAAGAACCAAGGCCGCGGCAACTCGGGCGTGATCCTGATGGGACGCTACGAGTTCCAAGTGCTCGACTCGTATCAAAACGATACGTATCCCGACGGCCAGGCCGCGGCGATCTACGGCCAGTATCCGCCGCAGGTCAACGTCACGCGCAAGCCCGGCGAGTGGAATGTGTATGACATCGTCTTCGAAGCGCCGCGCTTTGACGGCGACAAACTCGTCAAGCCGGCCAAGGCCACCGTGTTTCACAACGGCGTCGTCGTGCAGCACGCCCGCGAGCTGACCGGCCCGATGGCGCACAAGGAAGTGCATCCTTATCTAGCGCATCCGCCCACGGGGCGCTTGCTGCTGCAAGATCACGGCAACCCGGTGCGCTTTCGCAACATCTGGATTCGGTCGCTGCGCACCGAACCCGCTCCTTGGCTGAGCTTCCAAGGAAGCGAGAACAAACCGGGCTCGGGCAAGAAGGTTGTGTTGATCGCAGGCGATGAAGAATACCGCTCAGAAGAAGCCCTGCCGCAACTGGCTAAGATTCTGTCCAAGCACCATGGCTTCGACACGACGGTTCTGTTCTCGATCGATCCGGAAACGGGACTCATCGATCCGAACAACTCGCACAATATTCCCGGCATGCATTTCGTGAAGGATGCCGATCTGGTGATCATCGCCACGCGTTTCCGCCAGTTGCCCGACTGGTCGATGCAGTACTTCGTCGACTATCTCAAAGCGGGCAAGCCCGTGATCGGACTGCGCACGGCCACGCATGCGTTCTCGTACGGCGGCGGCCGCGATAGCAAGTTTGCCGACTGGAGCTGGAACAGTTCGAAGTGGCCCGGCGGCTTCGGCCAGCAGGTGCTCGGCGAGACCTGGGTCAGCCACCACGGCAAGCACGGCTCGCAAAGCACCCGCGGCGTGGTCCATCCCGGAGCCGAATCGAACCCGATCCTCCGCGGCGTCAAAGACGTGTGGGGACCGACCGACGTCTACGGCATCAGCCACCTGCCCAAGGACGCGACGATTCTGCTCGACGGACAGGTCCTTGAAGGGATGAAGCCCGATAGCAAACCGGTCGAAGGCTCGGTCAACAATCCGATGATGCCGCTAGCGTGGCTGAAAGATTACCAGGTCCCAGGCGGCAAGCCCGGCCAAGCGTTCTGCACGACGATGGGAGCAGCGACCGACCTGCCATGCGAAGACTTTCGCCGCCTGATCGTCAACGCAGCCTACTACCTGACCGGACTGAAAGACCAGATCCCCGAAAAGGCCGACGTAGCCATCGTCGGCAAATTCCAGCCGAGCATGTTCGGCTTCCGCAAAGAACCGGGTTATTGGAAACAGCAAAACCTAACCCCGGCAACGTTTGGGGATTAACGGCCCTGGAGCTACCTCGGTTCTCAGGGCCAAAGGCCCATCACTCCTTAGCCCAGCCCGCGAGGGCTGGGTGCGTTAGCCTGAGCCCTACCGGTTTTCAGGGCCAAAGGCCCGTCATCCCTTAGCCCAGCCCGCCAGGGCTGGGATAGGCCGTTGACGAGGCGATTGCAAGGGCCAACGGCCCGACATTCTTTCCCGAATTCGCCAAACCAGCAAGCGAGATCGACGATGCCACAATCACTATCGCGCGTCCTCATCCACCTGGTTTTCAGCACGAAAAACCGCGAGCGCTCGCTTTCGCGGCTCTTCCTAGACGAACTGCACGCGTATATCGCCGGAACGCTGGACAACCTCGATTGTCCTTCCTTGCAAGTCGGCGGCATCGAAGATCATGTCCACATGTTTTTCGGAATCTCCCGCACTCGATCGATTGCCGAAGTCACAGAGGGAGTTAAGACCAGTTCATCGAAATGGATCAAAACGAAGGACAGTAAGTATCGGAACTTTCACTGGCAAAAGGGATACGGCGCTTTCTCCGTCAGCCAATCCGATGCGGACGCGGTCATCGAGTACATCCGCAACCAACCTCGCCATCACGAGCGGATGAGCTTTCAGGAGGAATACCGGCGTTTGCTGGAGCTCCACCGGATCTCGTTCGATTAGAAATACGTCTTGGACTGAATCGAGTGTCGCCCCCTTGGGGCTTAGAGGCGTATCGCGGCCGACCCAACCACAACCCCCTGGGCTTGGCTA
>JBQCEI010001109.1:0-2119 GCA_051960375.1 Aureliella sp.
TCGAGAACTCGCCAGTGACCGGTCAAAGCATTCTGTTGTAAACGCCAACCGTCATTCCAGCGGTGATCGGTCCAGAACTGTTGCCCGCCAAGCGTCGGCAGCGGTACGTTCCAGTGCCTCCGCGGCGCGGCCGCTTCCTGAGCTTCAACGAACGAGCTTGCGAGGCACCAAAGAAGCGACGCTATCAAGATCTTCGCAGGCCCGCAGAGCCCTTCCGTGAATCGGCGCGATTGCCTTTGGCAGCGTCGCATAAACACTCCATTTTCTCTAGCTTGCCGGCGCCATCCCGATCCGCCAGCACCTTGCGCAGCTTTCCCGACCAGCATTCATACCACGAATTGGGATAGGGACCAAGAACCTTTCTACTGCTTACTCGCCCAAGCGAGCACAGATCGGTGGGCGGCAGCGCGGGTCGAGTTTTTCCAAAAAAGGTTTTCGCCCGGTGTAAGATGGTGGGCCGAACTCGAGAGTATCTATCTGGGAGAATTAGCATCTTGTCACGATTCCCAGAAACTCGCATCAGCTTGATACTGCGGTTGGCCGCGGCGGACGACGTCGAGGCTTGGCGCGAATTTGCGGTCGTCTACGCGCCCGCAGTCTATGCGCTGGCCCGCAGCCGTGGGCTCCAGGCAGCTGACGCCGAAGACTTCGTCCAAGAATTGCTGCTGGCCGTCGCCCAAGCCGCTGGCCGCTGGCGCCCCGACAGCAGTCGCGCTAGTTTCCGCACTTGGCTGTTCCGCGTGGCTCGCAACTTGTTCGTCGACCATTACCAGTCGGTCCGCCGCACCGCCACGCACGCCGTCGGGGGCGAGGACCTCGCAGTCGACGAGCTTGCCGCTACCAGTTGCGCCGAGTCGGAGCTCGAGCAGTTGTTCGAGCTCGAGTACCGTCGAGCCCTGTTTCATCGCGCTGCCTGCCTGGTCCGAAAACGCGTCGAAGAGCTCACCTGGGCAGCCTTCCAAGCGACGGCAATCGATGCCATACCCGCCGCAACCGCGTCGAGCCAACTTGGCTTGTCGATCGGCAGTGTATATGTCGCCCGTTCGCGCGTCATGAAAATGCTCCGCAGCGAAATCGAGCGCCTGGAAACCGAGCACGGGCAAGCTCCAACTCATCGGACTTTGCAAGAGGGAGGACAATCATGAATGCGTTTGTGCGCAAGTCGCACAGCGGTTGTCCATCGCGGCAAGCCTGGACCGCTGAGCTCGAGGGGACGCTGGACGACCCGTCGCTGTTGGAGCACATCGAGCAGTGCGCAGCGTGCCGGCGCGTCTTGGATGAAGTCGCAGCCGACGACTCGCTGTGGAAAGAGGCCAGCGACACGCTGGCGACGCCGCCGATCGACATGTCGCATTTGACCGCGTCGATTTATCCGATGTCGACCGACGAGGAGACGAGCGCGATTGATCCATTGTGCGAGCACGAGATTGCGCACTTGCAACGATTGCTGCCCCCGGCCAGTCACCCGGAACTGCTGGCCCGCATCGGCCGCTACGACCTCGAACATCTGATCGGCCGTGGGGGAATGGGGCTGGTCTTCCGCGCGTGGGATAGCCAACTGCATCGCGTCGTGGCATTGAAGACGCTGGCCATGGCTCTTATGCCCTTGGGGACCGCCCGCGAGCGCTTTATTCGCGAAGGTCGGGCGGCTGCGATGCTGGCGCATCCGCACATCGTACCGATGTACGACGTCATTACCGAACTGCCGGTGCCAGCCCTGGTCATGCAGTACATCGCCGGCCCGACGCTCGAGCGATGGGTCGCCGAGCATGGTGCGATGCCCTGGCAAGATGCTGTGCGGATCGGCTCCCAACTGGCCGACGCGCTCGACGCGGCCCATGCGCAGGGCTTGGTGCACCGCGACATCAAACCGAGCAACGTGCTGCTGGAGGCCGATGGCACGCGAGCGCTGCTGACCGATTTTGGCTTGGTCCGGGCTATGGACGATGCGGCGCTGACGCACAGCGGCATGTTGGCCGGCACCCCTCACTTCATGTCGCCCGAGCAAGCTCGGAGCGAAGATGTCGACGGCCGCAGCGACCTGTTCTCGCTCGGTTCGCTGCTCTACTTTGCGATGTCCGGCCAGCCTCCGTTTCGCGGCCGCGAACCGATGGCGGTT
>JBQCEI010001110.1:0-9297 GCA_051960375.1 Aureliella sp.
GACGGAATCATTCAACTGCAGCAGCACTTGCCACAACTGTGTGCGTTCTACTCGCAGGGTGGCTTGTAAGGCAGCACTCTATGGCAATTGTTTAGAACGTTGCGGGCTTAAGGGTGTTCTGCTAAATTACCGCCATCGCTTCATCTCCGTGGCGGGTGCGTCGACGGAATGCTTTCGGCGAGTTGTTTCAACTTCCGTCACACCTTGGAGACTTTGCGATGCTCTTTGCCATTTCGGTTCCCGACCTTCTCGCGATTCTCGTCTGTGCCGCAGTTGCGCTGGCCATGTACTTCAAACGAGACCGCCACCTGCGCTGGGGTTTGGCGGCACTGGGCTGCATGACGGTCGCTGCGCTCATCACGCCTCCCGATCTGTTTTCGACGCTGCTGACGGCCTCTGCCATGATGGCTGTCTACTTTGTCGGCACGCGCCATCACCGACGCCCCGCGCACGCATCGGCTTGAACCAAGCGCAGCGACATTTCGACCCGACAACAACACTGCAGGGGAGCCTCGTACGCTGCTGCAACTGGGAGGACTGGAGGCTGCGCCGGTCGTTGCGGCGCCCTCACTCTCCCCGAAGCCGGGAGCGCAGACGTGCTCAGCCTCACCAGATCCACGATGAATTGTCGGGCTTGTTGGCGGGTTCGGCCCTCGCTTACGCGTCGGGGTACATCCAATGCCCAACATCAAACCGCGCACTCGGTTGCGGCTAGTTTGCAAATTACAGTCGGAATGTCTATGCTGCGTCACTGGCGGTGGACTGCGGCTGTTCTAGCAATCTCCGAGGTATCGAAGGACACGAGCAATGCGTTGCATCCTGGCTGCGTTTCTTGCATGCGGAATCATGACCGCCTTGTCCCCGACCGCGCGTGCCCAAGATGAAACCACGGAAGCCGAACAAGCCGAGATTCGTCGCGGACTGCTGCAATCGGTAAGTGACTATCGCTTCAAACTTCCCAAGACGGATCAATCGCTGCGGTTGCTGCCGGACGCTCTGCTGCGCTGGAGCAATCCGATCAGCGGAGTGAGGGACGGAGTGATCTGCGGTTGGGTCGACCCAAGCGGCCGCCCTGCCGTCCTGGCTCAAGCCTTCCTGACGCGCCGCGGCGAAGTGGCTCATGAATTTCAGTCCGTTGCGGCCGAGCCGATTGAAGGAACGATTGGCGGGCAGCTTTTCTGGCAACCCGACTCACCGGCCATCGAATTCCACTCGGTTTCCGCTGGTACTAATCCCAGCGAGAGCAAGGTCCTGCGCATGACGCGCATGCGTCGCATCGCCGACCGGTTCAGCGGCGAAGTCGAGTTCAAGATCCGCCCTGAGGATTCCACCACTTCGACCTACACGCTCCGCCTGTTGAACCAACCGATTTACCGTTACGGCTCGGAAGACGGCAAGTTGGTCGATGGCGCTGTGTTCGCACTGGTGCAGGGGACTAACCCCGAAGCCTGGATTTTGGTCGAAGCGCGTCGCGAAGGTTCCCAGTTGCAATGGTACTACGCCGTTGCTCCGATGACCGGCTATACGGTCCGTGTGAAGGGGCCCGACCATTTCATTTTTGAATGCCAGAATCAACAGGCGACGCGCGGCCGCAAAGATCTTTCCTACTTGTTTCGCCTCCATGCGCCGCGAATGGAATCAAAGAAATAGCGAGCGTCTTCGCCGGTCGAAGGATTTCACTAGCAGCGTCATCCCCGGCATGAGCAGACATAAAAACACAGAGGCACGGAGACCGCAGAGAAAGATTGAGCCCAAGCCCCTGTGCCCTCTGTGTCTCTGTGTTTCAATTTCTTAATCGCTTCTCCTTCGGCGACATGCCGTTTCCGCGACGATACAATCAGCTTTTCTGTATTCAGTCCCTATGCTCGGGAGCCATCATGGAAACCAAGTTTGCGTTCATCGTCTTGGCGCTGTCGTGCTTGATGCCGGTCTGCTGGGCCCAGGAAGCGACCGGCACCGATGACTGGAAGCCGTCGACCATCAATCAAAAGGGGAAGCAGTCGCCCGAGATCAACTCCGAGCGGCGCGCCCGATTTCGCGTGAAGGCTCCCCAAGCCTCGAGCGTCTCGGTGAGCCTCGGCAATCTTGAGCTGACCAAGGGCGAGGATGGAGTTTGGGAGGGCATTACCAAGCAGCTCGACGAGGGCTTTCATTATTACAGCTTGAAGATCGACGGCGCCGAAGTGCCCGACCCCAACAGCCGCTACTTCTTCGGCGCGATGCGCTGGGGCAGCGGCATCGAAGTGCCCGCGGCAGACCAAGATTTTTACGCGCTGAAGAACGTTCCCCATGGCCAGCTCAGGCAAGAACTCTTCTTCTCGAAGACCACCGACTCGCACCACCGCGCGTTTGTCTATACGCCGCCGGATTACGACAAAGATGGCACCACCCGCTATCCGGTTCTCTATCTCCAGCACGGCTGGGGTGAGGACGAGACGGGTTGGGGCGAGCAGGGGCACGCCAACTTGATCATGGACAACTTGATCGCGGCCAGCAAAACCAAGCCGTTCATCATCGTCATGACTTATGGCATGACCAACGACGTTCCGCTGGGAGGTGGCCGAGGTCGCGGTCCCGCTCCGGCAAATGCACCGAGCCGCCCGTCGACAGATGCAAACAAGAGCGACAGTAACAACAACAACAACGGCAACAGCAACGGCAACGGCAACAACGAAACCAGTCAAACACCTCCTGCCCGCCGCGCCATGCCCCGTTTCGACTTCACCCAGTTCGAATCGGTTTTGCTCGACGATCTCATTCCGTATATCGACAGCCACTACCGGACGCTGGCGGATCAGCCGCATCGCGCTATGGCCGGCCTCTCCATGGGCGGCATGCAGACTCGCACCATCACCTTAAAACACCTCGACAAGTTCTCGCACATCGGTGTCTTCAGCGGAGGGAGCATCGCACTGAGCGACATCGCCGATGTGGACGCGTTCAAGAGCAAAGTCAAGCTCGTATTTGTCAGCTATGGCAGCAAGGAACTTGATGGCCCGCGGCGCGGCCCCGGCGGAAACCCTCGCGAGAACACCGAGGCACTCAAGTCAGCCGGGATCACAAGCCACTTCTATGTATCGCCGGATACTGCCCACGAATGGCAGTCGTGGCGCCGAAGTCTGTATCAGTTCGCACCGCTCTTGTTCACCGATAGCGTCGCCGAAACCACGCAGAATCGTTCCTCACAGAACAGCCCGAATCAACGGCCTGGAAATCGCGGGCGCGGCGGCTTTGGCGGTCCCATCGAGCTCGGCCCCGACGATGTCGCGTTCTACGACGCGCCTCCTGCTGGCTTCAAGGACGTGCGCGATGACATCGCTCACGGCAAGCTGGAGATGATCGAGTATGAATCGAAAACCGTCGGCACCACGCGGAAGGCCAACGTCTATTCGCCACCTGGATATACGCCCGAGAAGAAGTATCCGGTGCTCTATCTCCTGCATGGGATCGGAGGGGATGAAACGGAGTGGCAGCGCTTTGCCACCCCGAACGTGATGTTGGACAATCTCATCGCCGACCAGAAAGCGGTCCCGATGATCGTCGTCATGCCCAACGGCCGGGCGCAAAAGAACGATCGGGCCGAAGGCAACGTCATGCAAAGCGCACCCGCTTTCGCGACTTTCGAAAAGGACTTGCTGGACGATCTCATTCCGGCGATCGAAGCCAAATACTCCGTCGAAGGTGACCGCGACCACAGGGCCATTGCCGGCCTGTCGATGGGTGGCGGGCAATCGTTTAACTTCGGTTTGTCCAATCTCGATCGATTCGCTTGGATCGGCGCCTTCTCCGCTGCGCCCAATACGAAACCGATGGAAGAGCTGATCCCCGACGTTGAAGGCGCCAAAGCCAAACTGAAGCTGCTCTGGATATCTTGCGGCAATAAGGACGGCTTGATCCGAATCAGCCAGAGCGCTCATCGGTTCCTCAAGAGCAACGGCGTCGAACACGTCTGGCACGTCGATGGCCACGGCCACGACCCGGCCCACTGGAGCAGCAGCTTGTACTGGTTCAGTCAGTGCGTGTTCCGAGAGACCAAGCCGCTGGGAAAACCGTGAGCTGCAGGTTCGGCAAAAAGGAATTTTTACCGCGGAGGCGCGGATAGCGCGGAGGAAGACGCGGAGATTTCAATGTCGCTTACGCCTAAGCAAGTTGCAGTTTTCGTACCCCTATTCAGCCCGCTCCGGTTTGACCGGAGCGCGATACGCTCCACTCACCTTCAGGCGGGCGGGTTTGTTTGGTCCGACGAGACTCCCGACTTGCACCCCGATGGAGATTTCCCCGTTCCCGTTACAAGGTTTATGATCGCATTGATCTCCTATCGGGAGACATTGATGCGCGGACATCCGCACGAGCCGTTCACGCCGTTTTGGGACCAGTTCCAACGTTCCTGTCCGACCTGGCCTGGGTTCAGCCCGGAGCGATGTGATAGCTCTCTTATTGAAGAACTGGATCGGGAACTCGACGCGGAGTGGGAGCAATTGGAACGTTTACTGGCCATCTGCGAGCGGCGTAAGCGTAGAGGCAAATCGTGACGAACCCGCACAGTTCTTTTGTGGTTTTGGCGGCCGCTGCGCATTCGTAGCGGCGATGCCCAAGCCTTGAATCGGTGGGGATCGCGACCTGAAGGGTCGCCTATGTCTGCCCAGGGCAAGACGCCGTTAGGCGTCGCAGCCCTGGTAAAGAAGCGGTCGGTATGTCGGCCCTGAAAGGTGCCGCTCATTGTTGGCGACAAGAACTAATGCGGGCCTTTAAGGCAATGGTAGGCACAGGAATGAGCGGCCCTGACAGGGCCGAGATAGCGTATGTCCATTTACCCAGGGCTGCGTCGGCCTGCCGGCCTCCTTGCCCTGGGCTGACATAAGCGACCTTACAGGTCGCAATACCAGAGCCCGCAAAGCACTGAGAGAGAAGCTGCACATCGCTTGACGAGATAGCCACTAAATTCCGAGAAGAACCTAGTCTCTTGGCAGCGACTGATTGATCGCCGGCATTCCCAGCAGCATGAAACCATTCGCCCCCAAGTCAACGTCCTACCTCCGCCCTGGACAATTCTGGAGCATTCCGCTAAATGGCGGCCGCTTTGGCTGTGGAATCGTACTTGCGCTGGTCAGAAATGGTGAAAAGATAGACAGTCGGATGTTCTTGGGTGGGTTACTTGAATGGATTGGCGACTCGCCACCTCTGGCTTCGGCGATTCAAGACCGCCGCATCATCGCGAAACGGTTTGTCCACATCAAAACGATCCGAACGACCGGGGGAGAGCTGATTGGTGAAGTCGCTCCCTGGTGGGATGGACCTACTGAAATTGCATTCGTCGATGACATCCCTACTGCTGGCTACGGTGTATTCAGACTTCTCGCGGAGAAGCAAGTGAAGTTACTCGAATGAACGGGACCGAACCAAGCGCTCGACCTCGGCCCTGGAGCGCACGCTACTTGACAGCCATGCCAATCCCTTCGCGCGAGGTCAACGCCAACATTCGTTGCGATAACTTATGATACGACGAGAACCGGTCGACTTCGTGCGGCTTATCGCTTCTGGGAGATGGAAGTATACACACGTAGTGGCGTATCGCGCTAAGTTCGGAGACAGAGTGCTGAGCGACGCATTGCTTTACCCTTTCTTTGACGACTGCTCGACAGAACACTTCGCGGCCTATGATTGCCAGCAAGCGGCTGGCAAGTATCTGCTTGAACTGATGCCGTCGTGCGCTCGCCCGCTCCGTCCGATGCTTCGGCAATCCCTGCCTACGTGGAACCTCAGCGTTGAGCAGTGGCCGTTCTATCTCTGTCGGCAGTTTGGGATCGAGGCTGTCATTAAGACGGTTGAAGACCTCGCGGAAGCCGAACGCTTGGATCCAATTGAACTTCGTGCAATCGATACGCTTCGATACTGGATTCGAGCAAAACCGGATATGATACTGGGATACTCGACCCGATAACCGAGGCCGAACCAAGCCATCGACCTCCGCCCTCAAACACGTGTTACCCAACCGCGATGCGAATCGACCGAACTGATAGAAGTCGCGCCGAAGGTTCAGCCGTGATCGCTACTCAGCACCGCAGAACCCAGCCGTGAACTGGAGCGGCCGATGGGGGTGGGTCTTGAAGTCAAAGTGTTTTGGCGGCCGCGCGTTTACGGCCGGTGCCGTTTGGCAGGAACTGAATCGTGCACGACTGGCGGCAATCGCTCCGTGATCTTGTGACGATCGGCAAGTCAGATATTTTTCCGCTGCTGGTATTCGAGGCCCATCCCCGCTTCTAAGCCGATTCGCGAACTATTCCACATATGTGACGGCGGGTTCTTCGCCAATTACAACTGGCTCGGACTGTCAACTGCGTTGCCGCAGCGGGAGCAGCTAACACTTCAGAACTTCTATTGGCACGAACATCTCAGAGACTACTATCCCAACGGGACTTCGGCGCTAGTGAAAGGACAACACTTGATCCTCGGAAACGATGCTTCCGGTTCTCCATTGATTTGGGATCGAAACTCGGATCATGTGTCGACGTTCTTTTTCAAGGGGGGCGATTGGGAACCTATCGCGCCGACATTCGAAGACTTCATGGATGACCTGTTTTTTCCCAAGAGAATCGATGAGAATGAAATGTGGCACGAGGCTTTGGCCCAGCTCAGGGAAAAGGCAAAATAACGGTGCGTTGGACGCCAAGCCACCGAACCCGTCGGCCGCGAAGTCGAGGTTGATGGGCGGCGGCCCGGCCAACGCAGGCGCTAGCCAGTTGAAGGCGGCAAACCAAATGAAACCATCACTGATCGCTTTGCTAGTCTTTGCAATGTTGTTCGCCGCCATACCAGGCTGCAGCCGAATCTATCGATTCGAGGGCGTGATCGTCGACGGCGATGGCAACCCTATCGGCGGAGCTTTGATTAACCTCTACCCACACGATTGGAAACGCGAGGAGTTCGGCCGTCCGGACGGCACATCTGAGGCAGACGGTACTTTCAAGGCTAGCTGGGGTAGCGCCGTGGGAATCGAATTCTTCAACATGGTTATCGCCAAGGACGGGTATCGCGAACAGGAACAACTTGTGAGAGCTGGCGCAAGAAATCTTCGAATCGTCCTGGAACGCATTTCCTCGACCGCTCCAGACCCGATCGCCCTCCCATCAGACGAGGACATCGGGCCGCAATTGCAGGCCCAATAGGCTAAAAATGCCCGAAAATCTTCGATAACCTTCGTACGCATCTCAACGGCGGACGGCGCTTTTTTGCAATGGTCCGTCAACTCCCGCTACGAGGTGATGCACGGCGTAGGCCGGAGCAATGCAATGGACGACGAAATCGCTGAGGTTGTACGTGAATTCGGCTGGTACTGCGCAAGCGTCAGCGGTGCAGACCCGCCGTTTCTCTATACCATTGGCCTGATGGAAACCCACAAGCATCCTGAATTCATTGTCTTTGGCCTCGATGCCGATAACGCGCACGCGTTGCTAGCCGGACTAGTCACGGATATCCGAAATGGGCGACGTTACAGCGAAAGCGGCGTTTACTCAATCGACTTGGGGGGCGACAAGCATCGTATTGGAATTCGCAAGGTGCACTCAACGCAGCATCCACTGTATCTTGGGCTCGCCATGGGATTCGTCAGAAACATTGGTCGCATCGGCGAACTGGAGGTCATGCAACTCTTTTGGCCGGATAGTTTCGGGAAGTTCCCGTTCGATGTTGGCTGCAATGCCGAGGTGGCGGCTCTCCAACCTAGGATCGATGTTGGGCTGACACCGAGAGAGGTGCGTCAGTTCGAACGCCGCTGGGAATGATCAACGGCGAACAAGGCGATCGACGTCGCCCTTATGAGATTTGACTTTGGTATGCGGTAATTTGGATTCTACTTCGCCCCAACGGGGCAGCCACATAATAGCCCGGGGCAGAGCGAAGCAGCGTCAACTGCGAAGCGTCGCCCCGGGTACGAGTGGCAGGAGCCATCGGTCGCCCTGAGGAGTTTTGACAGTGGAGTACGGTAATCCGTTTTAAGTCCCGGTAGGGACGGCAGCCCCATTCCGGCGCGAGCCGCCGGTAGAGCCAGCGCCACATCGATCATCAAGTCCTGAAGGGACGTCAGCCGTTCTCGCGATACGTCTTCGCGCTTCCTCTGTCGTCCCTTCGGGACTTACTGTGGCTGCGCTGATCCAATCCGGGGGCTCGCGCTGCCGGCATGGAGCTGCCGTCCCTACCGGGACTGAAAACCAATTACCGCAAACGAACGTCAAAACTCATCAGGCACGTGTTACTTCACCGTCCACTCAATCGCCAGGCGATTGCGAGCATTGCTGAGGAAGACCGAAATGGGAGTGGTCATCTGCCCAACACACGGCCAAACTCCGATTAGATGGGCGTGCCCTGATGTAGTTGAATCCGTTCTTCGCAAACTTCCCCTGGCGCCGATGAGGTATGTCGCGTTTGGTTCGCGGGAAGTGCCAGAAAACGAAGACCTCGAGATCGGAGCATGGCTGTGCGATAGTTGCCGAAGTCGACTGCCAGAAGACGGCTACCGCTTTGCTACGGACAACGAACTTCTCAACGCGACGGAGCCATATTATCGACCTGTCTGTTCGAAATGCTTTGACGAAACGTATCCGGGTTAGCGTCCTACCAACGCTGCTAAAGACGGCTCATGCTCAGTGCGAGTGCTCGCCCACTTAACCGGCGAGACCCGAGGCAGCGGTATGCGGTGCGTGAATTGCAAGAAAAGATTCCCGCTCGGCAATGGAGACTGTTGCTCAGCGACTGATGACGGTCGAACGACGGGCGGAAAACGCTGCTCAAACTGTGGCTCGATCAACCCGATCCCAATATGGACAGCGTAGCGAACGCTCTCGTACACTGATCGACAAACAATGCTTTGGAGGCGGAGCCGCGGTTCGGGCGGCTTGAAATGGTAGCTACACTTGCCACGGCCCCGTCAACGCCAGCGTTATGCGATTCTTAAATCACTGCTCAGATGGTTGACGAATACCAGGAAAGACTACGGTGCAAGCTTCGGCAAATGCCCATCGTGGCCGCGCCGGCACCGTGGGTCCATGTGGCAACGCACCCGGTGGGCGGTTTGGCCGAAATCGGGTACGCTCCAGACTCTGACTTACTTCTGGTCGTTTCAAGCCAAGGCCGGGGCCTTTACGACTGCAGGAACGGGCAGCGCTTGGCTCGAGACCGCCGTGAGACTTTGGACGAGCTCGATGAAACGCATCTGACATCGCGCGGGATCGGCCCGTTATCTGATCTCGTCATTCGCCTTGCCGGGCTGCATGGCGGTGGCTTGCCAATGACTACGTGCGA
>JBQCEI010001111.1:0-2525 GCA_051960375.1 Aureliella sp.
TGGGATAAGTTCACAAATCGTGTTGACGCCGCGCTCAATGAAGAGCAGCGCGAGCGCATGCGGCAGCTCAGCGCCTTGTTCGGTGACGGTCGCTCGCTCGACGAACTCAAACGCATCGTCAAAGACAAGGACGCGGAAATCACGACGCGCGTCGCCGCTCTGCAGTCGCTGGTCGACATCCGCGCCGGCGACATCAGTCAGCTGTGTTTGCAGTTGCTCAGCGCCCGCTACTTGAATGCGGTGGCCGTGCATGGCTTGGCGCGCGAGAACTCGCCCGAAGTGGGGCAGAAGATCGTGGCGGCTTATCGCAGCTTCGCGCCGCTGGATCGCCCTGCGGTCATCGCTACGCTGTGCACCCGACCCAGCTGGGGACTAGCGCTGGTGAAAGCGATCGAGGAAGGACGCATCCCCAAAGTCGATCTCAATGCCAATCATGCTCGGCAACTGACGTCGCTGGGTGATCCGAAGGTCGACGAGCAACTCGCTCGCGTCTGGGGTCAATTGCGCGAGAGCCCGGCAGAGAAGCTCGAGTTGATCAATCAACTCAAAGAGCAACTGACGAGCGAGCGTTGGAACAGTACCGACGTGACCGCGGGCCGCGCAATCTTTAAAAAGGTGTGCGGCAATTGCCATCGGCTCTACGGCGAAGGAGGCAAGATCGGGCCCGATCTTACTGGAGCTCAGCGGCAGAATCTCAACTACTTGCTTGAGAACATCGTCGACCCGAGCGCGGTGGTGACGGCCGACTTCAGCATGTCGACGATTCTGATGAGCGACGGCCGCGTGCTCTCGGGCATCGTCACCGAGAGAACGCCGCAGCGCGTCGTCCTGCAAATGCAAAATGAACAGCTGACCCTCAGCGCCGACGAAATCGAAACGCTCAAGCCCTCCAGCGCTTCGCTGATGCCCGACGGCCTACTGCAAACGCTCTCGCCCGATGAGGTAAAGTGTCTGTTCGCGTACCTGATGACGCGCTCACGCATTGAGTAATCGCTTCTTCTTCGTGCCTTGGTGTCTTTGTGGTTCAAAGACGAATCACCACCAAGACACCAAGAAGACAGCTCGCTAATCCCTCGGCGGCTTGGTCAAGTGAATGCGATACTTCTCTTCGAGCAATTTTTTGTTCTCGCGCTCGGGGTCGAACTGCGTCCATGATTCACGGTAGAGGTGCGAGCGAACTTCGCGATGGCACTTGGCTTCGCCGTCGTACCAGCGCATGAAGTAATCGTGGCTCAGCGGCAGGCGGAAGGGCAGCCGCGTGGGATCGTCTTCGATCAGGCACCAGCCCATGACGTGGTAGCGCGAGTACTCGGCGGACCATTCGTAGAAGACAACTTGGTCATAAGCATGCCGGCCGAGGTTGTCGTAGAAATGGTTCAGCTCGATCAAGTCGACCGTGTCTTGCACGACCTCGCCGCTACCGCCCGAGGCGGCGGAGGCCATAACGAGCAGTGGCAACAGCCAGGAGGTAGTCCCCATCCGGTGGGCTCCTTATCGAAGTGGGCCAGGCACGCGACTGTTCGCTCCGGGCGGGCTTTCGCGCGGGCTTCATAGATCGCGATCTGTTTCTGCGGTGGGCAGCGGCCAATTCGATGAAGAAGACTCGTGGGTGCAAGCGGTGCCCTGGGCAACTCATTGCAATCATTTGATTGGTTCGTCTGGTCGCCGAGCGGATGGTGAATGGAAAGGATGTCTTTGCAGGGTGCTGGAGCGGCCTGCCTGGCGAAGAGCCGGACTGGGCAGACTTTGCGGGCGGCGGGTACTGTGCCGAGTGCGCATATATCGATGAACACGATTTTGCCAGTCGTCCGATGAAGGAGATTGGATCGTTTGCTACCCCAGGACAAGTGCTTCGAACCGCGAGAGGTTGAGCTATGACAATTTCTAAGAAGCGGCTTGCTGTGGCGGCGGTCATCGCGAGCGTCGCTTTGGGCACTGCACCGCAGGCTCAAGCTCAGGTGAAGATGGGCCAATCGCGCCCAAGCGCTGCGGCTCGTTCGGCTCCCGTCCTGGTCAACTTCCATCCGCAAGTCAGCGCCTCTGGCACGCCTGCAGCAGGCCAGATCGGCGGAGTTTCGGGAGCGACCGGTCCTGGCGCCGCGGGCCTAGGCGGCGTTACTGGAGCCGGCGCGGCCGGCGGCCCTGGAGGAACCGGCGCGGGGACGCCGGGAGCTGCCGTGGCAGGTAGCGCCGGTGCGCTGCCGGGTGCAGCCAGCGGCCAGCCTGGTACCGGTGCGACGAGTTCGGTCGGCGGCCTGCAACTGACCAGTCCCGGGATCACCGGCGGCGGAGGACCTAGCGGCGCAGCGGCCGGTCAAGCGGGCGGCGGCCTGGGAACTGCCGGAGCGCTCGGGGGCGCTCAGGTGGGCGAACTCCCTCCGGCCTCCTCGGGGCGATTGGCTCCGATCATGATGCAAGGAGTTCGCGAGCCGATCGGAGCGGCCGATATTTCGGTCGAACAGATCGGCACGCAGGTGATTCCCGAAGACCAGGCGGCCAAGCAAATCGCCGGCGTGATGGCCCTG
>JBQCEI010001112.1:0-2008 GCA_051960375.1 Aureliella sp.
AAACTCGCCACGGCAACCGACGAAGCATCGGTGCATGCGCTCGTGCAAAAGCTGAAACATCCGCTGCGCTGGCAGCGCTGGCATGCGCGGCAGCTCTTGGCTCGCCATCCGCTGAAGGGCGTTGCCGTGGAACCGCTCAAGCAGATGCTCGCGAGCGATGGCCGCGATGCGCTCGAAGCCCTCTGGGCGATCCATGCCTGCGGCTGGCTGGCCGATTCGATTGCTACCGAGAGCGCGTATGCTGCCAATGCAGTGCTCAGACGCACTAGCGATTTCGTGCATCCGGCGGACCTTTTCTCGCATGCCAATCCACATGTGCGCAGCTGGGCGCTTCGCCTGGCGGCCGACGACCGCGACGTGAGTGCTGCGACGCTCGTAGCGATGGTTAAACTGGCTGCCACCGAGTCGGATCCGCTCGTGCTGAGCCAGTTGGCTTGTTCGGCCCGGCGTTTGCCGACCGAAAAGGCTCTGCAAGTATGCGGCGAGCTGCTCGATCGCGACCTGCCGGTCGACGATCTTCATCTGCCGCTGCTCATTTGGTGGGCAGTGGAAAAGCATGCCGATCAAGTCGACGCCGTCGAACATGCGCTCGTCGAGCGCAAGAGCCTCTACGAGCACGCGATGTTCCAGCAACAGATCGCGCCGCGCTTAGTCGAACGAGCTGGCATGGTCGGCGGCGATCGGCAAATGGCGCTGATCGCCAAATGTTTTGCAACGATCGAACAGTTGCCCGATGCGGTTCGCGCCCCGTCCGCCAAAGCCTGCGTCGCTGGATTCGAGCGAGCCTTCGCTGGCCGTTCGCTTGCCGGTGTGCCCGATAGTGTGCTGGATGCGCTCGCGCGTTTGGGCGAGCAATCGCTAGCGCTGCGACTGCGGCGCGGCGACGCCGCGGCTCAAGAGCAAGCGGCCAAGTTGTTGGCCGATCCGAAAGCGGATCTGCAAGCCCGATTGCAGGTGGCTCGCATCCTAGGCGAAGTGCCCGGGCCGGCCGGCATGCAGGCGCTGCTCGATGTCTGCTGCGACCAGAAAGCCAACTTGCAGTTGCGCTTGGCCGCTGCCAGTTCGCTGGCTGCATACAATGATCCGGCGATTGCCGGTCGTGTACTCGAGCATTGGCAAGAATGGCCCGCCGATTTGCGAAGCAGCGCCGGCGCGATGCTGGTCGCCAAGCCGAGCGGCGCGGCTCGCTGGCTCGACGCTCTCGATGCCGGCCACGTGAAGGCTAGCGACTTGCCGCTGGAAGTCGTGCGGATGTTGCGTTTGCACGATGATCCGAAGTTGCTCGCCCGCATCGATCGTTACTATCCGCCGATCGGCAAAGTCGATTTGCCGACCGCGCAGAAGCGAGCGGCGGAACTTTCGCAAGTGATCTTCAGCGGCCAGGGCGATCCGTATCGCGGCAAGAAGCTCTACAGCCAGTCGTGCGGCCGCTGTCACGTGCTGTTCGATCAAGGCGGATTGGTCGGGCCGAACCTGACCGGTTATCAGCGCGACCAATTGACCGCTCTGCTAATCAACGTGCTGGCACCGAGCCTGGAAGTGCGCGAAGGTTTTCAGGCGATGGCGGTGCTGACGGTCGATGGCAAACTGATCACCGGCTTCATCGAACGCGAGAGCCCCGACCAGCTCGTTATGCGTTCGATCGACGGCCAGACGCACACCATTGCTCGCGAGGACATCGAATCGCTCAAGCCGCAAGCGGCATCGCTCATGCCTGAGGGCTTGCTCGACGACCTGACCCCCGAGCAACTCTGCGATTTGTTTGCCTATCTCCGCAGCTCCCAGCCGCTGAGCGACGGAACCTAGCAGTTCGTGTTTTTACCGCGGAGACGCGGAGAGGGTGCTCGTTCCCAGGCTCTGCCTGGGAACGCACTGGCTGGGAGGCTCCTGCCTCCCTTCTTCAGGCCAGCAGTACGCAGGGCTTTCTCGCGGGTGCCGGCGAGGCAGAGCCGCGAAGACATGGCGTTCCCAGGCGGAGCCTGGGAACGAGCCGCGCCCTCCGCGTCCT
>JBQCEI010001113.1:0-2219 GCA_051960375.1 Aureliella sp.
GGCGCCCGCGCGATCGGCATCGTTCTTCAGTCCGTCGATCCATTCGAGCACCACTTGGCGCAGTCGCGGGCCCGAGGAAGCGGGTTGCTGGTCCGGCGGAAACTGCATCAAGTTTCGAGCGGCGGAAGTGCGGACCAAGCGACGAGGATCATCCAACGCGTCGGCCAGCAGATTGGTCGCTTGTCCGGTGATCGGGTGACCGACCAGCGCGTCGGTTGCCGCAGCTCGGACCAGCGGATGGTCATCCTTGATCGCTTCGGCTGCCAGTTCGCCGGCTTTGGCCGCGTCGACCTCGCTGAGCGTTTGCAGCGCGGTCGCTCGAGCGATCGCCGGGACTTCGCCAGAGCGTTTCTCCAGCAACCGCGTCAACAGGTCGACCGCAATCGTCTGCCGCTTTTGGCCAGCGGCAATGGCCAGGCCGAAATGTTCGTCGCGACGCCGCCGCTCGCCATACCATTTATCGCAGGCTTCGTCGCACCAGCGATTGGCTCGCTCGATTTCAGCCCGCACCTCTTCATCGCCGTTGCGGGCGGCCAGCATCCAGTCCTGATAGAGCGCCAGCCGCGGACGTTTCTCCTCGGCGACGTTCTCGGGTTTCAAGTGGCAACCGGTACAGGCGTTGGGCGTATCGATCTGCAAACTCAAATCGGGGCGTGGGATGCGAAGGCTGTGGTCATGCCGCGCATCGACGGCCATATAAGTCGTCGGCGGCATGTGGCAATTGACGCACTGCGCACCCTCCGAACCAGGCTTGTGGAAATGATGGGCCACGGTGTCGTACTTGGCTTGCGGATGCTGATGGCAGGATGTGCATACCTGATTGCCGTCGTGCTTCAGCCGCGCGGTGTGGGGGTCGTGACAATCCGAGCAGCGGATGCCTTTGTGATACATCTTGCTCTGGATGAACGAACCATGGATGTAGTCCTCGTCCAGGACTTGCCCATCGGGATAGTACACCCCTTGGGTCAGCAATTGATCGGCGTAGTAGTCATAGAAATTGTCGCCCGCCTTGAACCCCGCCGCGACGACATTGCGGCGGCTGTGGCAAGGGGCGCAGGCCTGTATCTGATCCTCGGCCGAACGCTTTAAATTGGCCAGTGCGTAACCGCGCTGACGGTTCCAGCCCGGGAACCATTTCCCAGCCAACTCGACGTGCTTGCTGGCCGGTCCGTGGCAGGCTTCGCAACTGACATCGATCTCCGAGAAGGTCGAATGGTAGTTCTGCGTTTTGACGTCGAAGCCTTTCTGGTAGTTGGTGCTGTGGCACTCGTCGCACATGTTGTTCCAGCGCTGGGCGATTCCGGTCCAGTGCAAGTCGTCGTCCGGAGCCAGGCGGTCGACGACATCGGGGGGATCGAGATGGAACCAAGTTTTCTTTTGCGTGTCCCAACTCACGCGCAGCACTTGCACGCGCGGTAAGTTGTTCTCGCCGTGGCTCTGGTCGCCGCCGAATTCGACCATGTACTGCTGCAGCGGCTCGACCCCGAAAACGTACTTGACTTCGAAGGCTTGTTGGGTGCCGTCCGGGCCTTCGGTCGAAACCATGAACTTCTCGCCCTCGCGATACATTCGGCTGGTCACGCCCAGGTGCGTCAGCTCGACGCCGGAGAAATCGCCCAGCACCGTCTCGGGCGTCGCTCGGTCCATGGCCAGGTCATGATGGGAGCCGGCGTATTTCTTCACCTCGTCCGCATGGCACTGCACGCACTTGCTCGCGCCGACATACTGGGCGCCGGACAGATCGAATGGCTCGGCTGTTCCCTGATTGGCGGCCACCAGCCAGCCGCCCACCGCCAGCAAAAGTGCCGCGGCGGCCAGCGGCAGCCACAGCCTCGGACTACGCAGATTAGAAAAGGTCCGCGATCCGGTTCGCGCAGCCGGGCGACTCGCCGAGCGCGTGCGCCCGGAGTGGGGATGAGGATTCGTCATGGGAGCCCTTGGCTTGGATCGCTACTGATCGAACATGCAACGGCCGGAACCGCATTGGGGTCGGCCGCAACCGCCGGAATCGCTCGGACCGCTGATCGGCAACGAACCCGATTGGATCGTTGGAGCGGCCGGAACCGACAGCAGTTTCTCCAGCTTGCTCGAACCGCACTCCGGGCAAGCCGGCTGTTCGCTGCTGCGGACGAGCACTTCGACGTCATGATCGCACTGGCGGCAGTGGAACTCGTACAAGGGCATGGCAACAAGACTCACAAATTCTCGAACGGGATATA
>JBQCEI010001114.1:0-2609 GCA_051960375.1 Aureliella sp.
CTGTGGGTCGAAGTCACAGTCAAGTGCGGTGATAAGACAATCGGCAAGAGTGGCGGCATGGACGAGCTTGGCAAAGTCGATCCGTGGTCGCAGTTCATCAACGTGTTCATGCTCGACCGGCACGGCAACCGCATCGAGCGCCGCAATGCGCAAGACATCTTCACGCCGCTGTACAACCATCAAATCCCGCCGGGTGCCGGCCAGACGATTCACTACGCGCTCAGCGTTCCCGAGTGGGCAGATCAGCCGATCGCAATCGAAGCGGCGCTCAAGTACCGCAAGTTCGACGCC
Organism: Aureliella sp.; assembly: GCA_051960375.1. Lineage (GTDB taxonomy): Bacteria > Planctomycetota > Planctomycetia > Pirellulales > Pirellulaceae > Aureliella. Next base: position 292 of record JBQCEI010001114.1, read on the forward strand.
ACCTACCTCGACTTCATGAACGCGGCTCGCAAGCCCGACGACCATCCCTTCCGCAATCAGGGCACAGCCGGCTCGACTCCCAACGAAACGCCGGTCGTCGTCATGTGCACCGACCGCGTCGTGCTGCCGGTCAAGCGAGCCGACGGCCAGGTGGTCGAGGTTCCGGCCGCTGCCAACGCCGACCGCAAAGTGCCACCGGATTGGGAACGCTGGAACGACTACGGCATCGGCATGTTGCTGGCGGGCAAGTCGCAGTTGCTGCAAGCTGCCGAGGCGTTTACCGAAGTTGAAAAGCTCGATCGTTCCGACGGGCCGCTCAACCTGGCTCGCGTCCTGCTGGCCGAGGGTGACTACGACGGAGCGACGGCCGCGCTGCGAAGAGCGGCGACGATGACGCCCCCGCCACCGCCGTGGACCACTGCTTGGCTCAGCGGCCAGATCAATCGCGAACAGGGTTACTTCGAGGACGCGGCTGAAAACTTCCGCAGCGTGCTAGAAGACGACACCCAGGAGCGCCGGGATCGCAAGTTCGACTTCAGCCGCGACTATCGCGTCCGCAATCTGCTCGGTCTGACGCTGCTCGATTTGGCCTCCAAGGCGCAGGCCCGCGCCGATGAGCAAGTTGAGAAGGAATATCTCGACGAGGCGGAAGTCGCCTTCAAGACCGTGCTGAAAGACGACTCGGAAGACGCCACCGCGCACGCAAACCTCGCGCAGATTTACCAGCGGCGCGGCGATACAGCCGCGGCCGAGCGTCACCGAGCTCTGCATCTGAAGTACAAGACCGACGACAATGCCGGCGACATCGCTCGACCGATCGCTCGCAGACTGTACCCGGCGGCCGATCATGCGGCCGAACAACTCGTAATCTACTCCCTGCAACGTCCCGGTGCGCCGGGCTTGCCGGCCGATGCGGCCAAGCCACCGAAGGAGTCGGCAGAGGCTGAGCCGAAACTGAGCCAAGTTACTCAACCTGACGGAGATCGCGGTGTCGACCAAGCCCACGAAAAGTAAGAGCAAAGCCCCGGCTGCCGAGCAGGACTGGGAAAGTGACGAAGATCAGGTTCAGGATGACGCGATCATCGGCCGGGCGCTGCGGATGTCGCTGGGAATCGCCGCTGCGGTCGGGCTGGTCGTCTTAGGCATCTATGCCCTTGCATGGTTCAGCCGCGAACCGGCCGTCGAGAAGTCGACCGCGCTGATACTGCCCGAGCGTCGTAGCCCCGTCATGGTCGAAAAGCCGCGGATACCTCTGACTGATATTACCGCCGCTTCGGGCATCGACTGGAAACACTTCAACGCCATGGAAGGGGAGAAACTGTTGCCGGAAACGATGGGTGGCGGCGTGGCCATCCTCGATTACGACCGCGATGGCGATCAAGACATTTTGTTTGTCGGCGGAGCTTCGTGGCCGTGGGCCGCTTCGGTGATCGGCCAGCCGCGATCGCTGTGCCTGTATGCCAACGACGGCAAGGCGCAGTTCACCGATGTTACCGAAGAGGTCGGCTTGGGCGGGCGTTATCAAGCGATGGGCCCCGCGGTCGGCGACTTCGACAACGATGGCTGGCCCGATCTGCTGATCACCGGCGTCGGCGGCAATCATCTCTTCCACAATCGCGAAGGCAAATTTCGCGATATCACCGAGGATGCCGGCGTGGCGGGAACCGGTGACGACTGGACCACGTGCGCGGTTTGGTTCGACTACGACAAGGACTCGCGGCTCGACCTCTTCGTCGGCAACTATGTTCGCTGGTCGCGCGCGCTGGACCTGTCGATCGGCTTCTCGCTCACCGGCATCGGACGCGCTTACGGCCAGCCGACCAGTTTTACCGGAACGTTCTCGTACCTGTACCACAACGATGGCAACGGCAAGTTCAGCGATGTCTCGCAGCAGGCCGGCATTCAGCTGAGCAATCCCAACACGCCGGTCCCCGAAGGCAAGGCGCTCGGCGTGAGCGTCGTCGACGTCAATCGCGACAGTTGGCCCGATCTGATCGTGGCCAACGACACCGTTCGCAACTATCTGTTCGTCAACAAGAAAGACGGCACGTTCGAAGAGACCGGCATCCCGCAGGGTATCGCTTTCGACCGCAACGGCGAAGCGACCGGAGCGATGGGTATCGACAGCGCGTTCTTTCGCAACAGCGATGCCTTGGGTGTCGTCATTGGAAACTTTGCCAACGAACCTTGTTCGCTGTACGTTTCGCAGGGATCCGGCCAGCCATTTCTCGACGAAGCGATGCCTTGCGGCCTTGGGCCGGTGACGCGTCTGAGTTTGACGTTCGGGGCTTTCTTTGCCGACCTGGACCTAGACGGCC
>JBQCEI010001115.1:0-3644 GCA_051960375.1 Aureliella sp.
GCTCGCCGTATTCCGCGCTATCCAACAAACGGTCGACGAGTTTTTCATATGCCGTCGGCGATGGATCGTTCAAGAACTGATCCATCTGCTCGGGCGTCGGCGGCAAGCCGGTCAGATCAAGCGTCACGCGGCGTAGCAGCACGCGCCGACTGGCGGGCGCGAGCGGCTGGACATCGAGCTTCTCGGCGCTAGCGAGCAAGAAGCGATCGATCGGATGGGCCGCGCTATTGTCGGGCAGCGCGTGTCGCTTGAGCGGCTGAAACGACCAGTGCTCGAGCGGATCGGCTTGCGGCTCCTCATTCGGCGGCGCGCTCGCGCCGACGGCGATCCACTGCTTGATGCGTTCGATCTCTTCGGCGGCAAGACGTTTGCCTTCGGGGGGCATGCGGACCGAATCATCGCTGCTGGCCACGCGACGGATCAGCTCACTTTCATCCGCCGCGCCCGCGGCGATCGCTGCGCCGCTATCGCCACCAGTGCGCATCGACTCGGCCGTATCGAGCCGCAGTCCGCCCTCTTGCTTCAGAGCGCCATGGCAAGCGTAACAGTGCTTGGCCAAGAGCGGCTTGACGTCGCGCAGGTAATCGACCTCGCCGGCCGCAGCAGCCGGCAAAGCGCTGTAGATCAATGTCAAGCAGGGAAACACAGTCCATCGAAGAAGCGCACGCATCGAAGGTCTCCTGCTGAAATGAGCCGCTATCGTTTGCGAAGCGTTTCTCCGCGCTCTCCGCGTCCTCCGCGGTAAAACTCTGCTTACGATTTCTTCGTCGTTTGATACGTGGCTTGATGGCCGCGCGAGGGAACGGCGACCGTATACGTCGCGGCATCGGGTGCAACGGTCAACTCAATCGGATGACCTTCGCAGTGTTCGGCGTCTTCGTGGTTGGCGATGAACTGGTCGGCGGTGTTGTTCATCACGCCGTCGGGGCGAAGGTTCTTGTGCATTTGATAGATCGCCTTGATCGAGCTGGTCTCCTTCAAATCGGCGAAGACGTCGGGCATGCAGCCTTTGGTGTGGCCGTTGTTCATGATCGCGACGGTCGGCTTCACCGTGCGAAGCACGACGGGATTGTTGCTCGCATCCAGGCCGTGATGTGTCACTTGATAGACATCGACCGGACCGACCAGATCGTACGGATGAACGAGTTTGACTTCTTCATTCCAGGTCAGATCGCCCGCGTCGAAGAAGCGGAAGTCGCCGAACGAAAGCAGCATCACCACCGAGTTGGCATTGTCGCTGCCGTCGCGATCCTTCGGGCGGTGCTGGCTGCCGATCTCGCGGTTCTCCTTGGCACCGACCGTTTGCGGATCGATGAACTGCTTGCGCGTGCCGAGGCACATGAGCTTTACCGGCGGACCGGCGGGCGATTGCTTGAGGTCGATCACCGTGCCCGGATGGATGACCGATCGCTTTTCGCAGGCGAATTCCAGGTAAGCCTTGTGCGGCTGGTCGGGCATGCCTTCGAACTTGCCGTTATCGTGCACCTCGCCGATGGTCAGCATCGTCGCCAGCGTAGCTGCGCCGCCGAAGTGGTCGGTGTGGTAGTGCGTCGTGATCAAGTGGTCGATGCGCTTCAGTCCCGCTTCGCGCGTGGCTAGCCGGGCAATCCGTTCGGCGTCGCGCACGCCGGGATTGCCACTGTCGATCAGCACCGACTCGCCGGCAGGCGTCACGATCAGCGTCGCGCCGCCCCCTTCGGTATCGATCCAGTAGATGCGCAGCGAACCGGGCGCGGAATCCGCCGCGTGCGATGGGATTGAGAAACAACAAGCGAGCAGAAAGAGTGCGAGCAACGCAGCCAGTTTGCGCATGGTGAGGTGTAACCTTCGGAGGCTCTCGAGGAAGGGTAGGGGAGAGCCCCGATTTTACACCATTGCGGTGGGCGGTTGGCAAGCGCGCTCTCTATAGTTTTTACCGCGGAGGACGCGGGGAGCGCGGAGGAGGAACTGAGATCGTTTTACGCGGCGCGGCGCAGGCCGACTTCGGGAGCGGCTTCGGTCGACGAGCAGCCTTTGCCGCGGCGCACGCCGATCGCCACCAGCAATCGTCGCCGCAAGCCTCGCAGTGGCACGGCAAAACTGCGATGCACGCTGAGCCACCAGGGTCGCGGGCGACTCTTCATCGACGCGGGCGGCTGGCGGTGGATCCAGCGATGCTTGTCGGCGTTGAACAAGTCGCCATCGCGCAAGGCGTTGAACAGCGGCGCAGCCAGGCGGCTGCGGAACTGCATGCTGACCTGGAAATCGATCAAGTAAGGATGGCCATCGTCGCCGACGATGACGTTCTCTTGCTTGTGCAGATCGACATACGCAATGCGCCGCGAATGCAACTGGCCGAGCAAAGTCTCCACATTATCAAAGAAGTCGCTTGGGAGGTTTTGGGCCAGCGAGAGAGGCGTGCCGGGAATGAATTCATGAGCGACAGCGTTGTCGCACGTTTGCCCGTCGGCGATCACATGATCGAACACGCGGGGAATGCCGCAAATGCCTGCGAGCGTTTTCAGAAAGTACTGCTCGCGACGCGCCAAGAGCCGACCGATCCAACGCATCGGCACGATGCCGACCGGCGCCTGACGATGGAACTTGCAGACGATCTGCTGTCCCTTCGCGGAGCGGTAACTGGCCGTGGCCGCCCACGAGTCGTGCTTGAAGATCTCGTCGCGCTCGTACCACTCCAAGTTGATCATCACCACCCGCGGCGGCTCGGAGCGTCCCAGAGCGCGAAGCATCTTCGGTCGCTCGCGTCCTTGCAGAGGTGCATCGGACCGATGAGCTGCTAGCGAATCTGCCATTGGAGGAAATCCTTTTCCTGGTACTCTCACCCGGTTCCGGCCCTAACCGTTATCTAATCGTCAAAGGTTATACGGAACTCGATGCGAAGTTGGAAATGGAGTTCTTTGTTTTTACCGCGGAGAACGCCGAGAACGCGGAGAACCTACAAAGCTTCTTCGCAGAGCAGGGCGCTTTGGAGAAGTTGGAAGAGGGCGGCAGAGCGGTCGCCGTTTTTCAGTTCGAGCAACTCGTCAGCCGTCTTTTGCAGTTTGCCGCTCTTGCCCGATTCGCCGACCAGTCCGGCGATGTGCTCAACCTGCTCGGGCCAACTGAGCTTGCTCGCGACCAGGCGGCGGATGAGCTCACGCTGCGCGGCGGTGGGCTGCAGGCTGCGAACGAGATAAGTCGCCGGGGCTTCGTCCGATTTCTTGGCGGTGGCCTGAGGCGGAGCGGCTTGCCGCTGCCCTTTGGCATTGCCGGGGATCGGGCCGGGCTGAGCCAAGGTCGCTCGGCGCTCATCGGGCGTGTTCGACCAGCGCACGACCGATGCGAGCGCACTATCGAGCGAGGCCAGCTGCTGCTTGTTAGCTGAAGCCGGTTGGAAGTTGGCGAAGTTCGTCGCGGCAAAGTTCCAGCGATCGATCTGGTCGTCGCTGGCCAGCAACCACTTCTGGCGATCGACCGCCAGCGGCTGCGTGCGGAACGGTTCGCTCGCGATGAGCCAGCCGACGAGCTTCGAGAGGTCGCGGCCGTGAGCCTGGAACTGCTTAGCCAGTCCATCGAGCAGCTCGCGTCGCTCGGTCCAGCCCTCGCCATCCAGAGCGGCATGCTGCGCCACCAGCGGACGGCCATAGACCAACCGCCAAGCGGTG
>JBQCEI010001116.1:0-2351 GCA_051960375.1 Aureliella sp.
GAGATAGACGCTGGGCATGATCGTCAAACACCGCCCTCGCAATTCCCGAACCGACCCTCTCCGTCCACAGATCGGCTGAAGGCAGCACTCCAGGCGCGCCGGAATAAGGCTTCCCCTCTTCGGTCAACATGGCATAGCACACGAACGCTTGAGAACTAAAGTCGTTGCTCAAGGTGATCTCGGTCCATGGCCAAGGAGTGCTGCTCGAGTTCCGTTTTTGATCGAGTGAATTCTGATCGAGTGAATTAACAGTCCAGCCGGAATTGGTGTAACAAACCTCTAGCGGGTGAGGCCCGCGAAACGGGAAGTCCATCGAAAGCAGGAAACGATCTTCGCCGCGGCGGTACTCCCAAATCCGTGAGTACTCACCGAAGAAGCTGGCTGACGAGCGATGCTGAACATGGAAACCAACACGTCTCCACTCGCCGGCTCCATTTCCCTGTAGACTCGCCGGCATCGAATCCTCGCCGGGAAATCGCTCGAGGTCGGTTTCAGTGAAATGAGGCAAATTGAACGACAGGATGTCGAGCGGACCGCCGCGAGCCAGAACGACCGCTGGCGCAGCGCCGATGACCAAGGCAGCAATGGCTGCTCCTCGCACGAGCACTCGCCAGGACGGGACATCCCAAAGATTGACCTGCGGTGTGGTTGCCTGTTGCCGGACGGCATTCTCGTGCGGCTTGGCAGGCGGGCCCTCTTCGTCGTCGAGTCTCTCGCCAAACGGATCTGGATTAGGCCAAAGGAAAGCGACGTTGAGCGACCGAAACAAAAACCAGAATTCGGGCGCAGTAGGCGAAACCGGCTGAAACAATGCCGCCAGAGCCGCTTCGGTCATCCACAACCCGAGCACCGCAACACCAAAGGTGATCAGCCCCAAAATTTCGTGATCGGTTCCATGGCTCAAGTCGCGCTCATAGAAATGCTGAGCCAGAGTCACGGCGAGCAGTCGGGCGAAGTTGCCGAGCATCGACCACACGGGCACCGATAACAACGTCAAGACGGCCACCAGCAAACTTCTTCGGTTCAGCAACACCAACAGCGCAGCGACCGCCAGCACCGCATACATGCTGCCGATCCCGCTACAGGCTTCTTCGACAAACAACTGCCGGCCGCGCACTTCAATGACATTGGCCGATTGCAAGTGCGGAACGCCAAGCGCATCGAGCGCCCGGCTGCAGGCCCAGGAGCTGGTCGATTGCAACCAGGCGACCAGCTCGAAGTCATAGCCGAGCGGAAGTGGAAGGGTGATGATCAGCAAGCCGGTCCAAGCCAAGACCGTCGGCCAAGCGGTCTCCGTGCAGCGACCGAGAGCCCATCCAAAAAATAGAACGATTGCCGCTAGATGCGCCAGCCAGGGAGAAAACAGAATGACGCTGGCGGCATACGCTAAGATCGCACCACCCAGTGCTGCGTGCGCCCAGCGAGCTCTGCCCACCGACACTTTCGACTCGGCCGCCTGGCGGCTCAAGCGCACAATGGCTCGCAGCGGAAACACGAGCGTAACCAGCACAAAAAAAGGAAAGAACTGGCGCTCGCTGCGGCTCATCAGACTCTGCCACTGAAAGAGCAGCATGGGCGCCATCGCCAACAGCGGCACCAACAAGGCCCACACATCCCACGGCGTCAACCACTTGCTTGAAAGCGTCCTTCGGGCGGCCGGCTCGCGTGCCACGCTCATCATGCTCATCTCAAAACTTTCGATTCCGATTCTGGGCGCTTTAGTCTTCGTACTTTGCTTCGGGCATTCGTGGACCGCGATGGAGAACCGGTGAGATTTAAAGGTAGGAATCGCAGAGAAGGCCAGAGACTGGCGATGCTTCCCAGCAATCATATGAGGGAGAGCAGCCAGTCACACCGGCACGCGCGTGCGGTGGGCGATCAGTGTGGAAGTCTACCATCCAGGCCGGCCATTGTACTGCGGCCATGCGAAGTCGAGCAGCATAGAGCAAGAATTTTCAAGATCGAGTCTTACATATCTTGCTCTGCCGAGTCGGCGATCAGCTGAACACTGAGGGCCGCATGCGGGGACGCATGGAGCTTTCACCTCAATCAAGCAGAATTATGGATTAGATTCTTAGCTGCCTTGCGCGATCACCGGCCAAGAGCCAATGCCTTCATGGTTGTGGCGGCAAGAATCTGGAGTCGCAAAGCGGAATATCATTAATAAGTGGACGGCAAAAGGTTGACGTGGGCGGACCGCAGGTTAGAGTAGCGACCAACTTGTCATCGCGACCGGCCGAGTCGGCGATGTCAGGCTTTGGGCTGCAAGACTGCCCAATTCCGTTTTTCCGTAAAATTTTGAGACAAGTTTGATTCTTGATCGCTGAGTTTACGTCTTCTCAAGCATACAG
>JBQCEI010001117.1:0-2581 GCA_051960375.1 Aureliella sp.
TGGGGCATGCAACTCGGGAAGGGTTCGTAAAGTTTGTCAAAGAAATTCAGGGCATGATCTCGGCGCGTCGCTGTGATCGAACTCCATACGAACACCAAATCGCATCGCTGGCTTCCAATCAGTTCGACGTGCATCCCGACAAGCTCAACGAGTGGCTCACAGAGGAGCAAAAAGCCGAGCGGAAGAAACTGCTGGAAGAGCTGGCTGAGTTCGATCATCTCAAGCCCGAGCCGCTGCCGACGATGAAGTTCGTCGCCAGCGACGTCGGACCGGTTGCGCCACCGACGATCATTCCCGATGCCGCCGAGCCGGTGGCCATTGCTCCCGGGTTCCCCACGATTCTCGATAGCGAACCGGCCGAGATTATTCCGCCTCCCGAGGCGTTGCAGTCGACCGGCCGACGCACGGCCTTGGCCCGCTGGATCACCGATCCGAAGAATCCGCTTACCGCGCGAGTGATTGTCAACCGAATTTGGCAGCAGCACTTCGGACGCGGGCTGGTCGAAACCAGCAGCGACTTTGGTCGGCTTGGCACACCGCCCTCGCATCCGGAACTGCTCGACTGGTTGGCGAGTCGTTTCATGGCCGATAACTGGAGCCTTAAAAAACTGCATCGGCTGATAGTCACGTCCGCGACTTACCGACAGAGTTCGCAGCGAACGATGGATGATCGACTGCGCAAAGTCGATCCGGAAAACCTGCTTCTTTGGCGCATGAATCCACGGCGGCTCTCGGGCGAAGAAATTCACGACGTGATTCTCGCCGCTTGCGAAGAGCTGGGCGAAGGCAAGCGGGCGATCTATTTGCCGGTCAAGCGCAACAAGCTTGACCCGCTGCTGGCGCTGTTCGATTTTCCCGATCGCGTCGCCAGCGAATGCATGCGGCATCAGACGACCACCTCCACCCAGGCGCTGTTGCTGATGAACAGCTCTTGGCTCTACGATCGCGCGACCTCGTTGGCAGCTCGCTTGCGAGACGAGGATCTTGATGCGAAGCTGCGGACAGTCTACCAGCGCCTCTACTTCCGCCAGCCGACCGAGGAAGAGCTCACCATGGCGGCCGAGTTCCACCGCTCCTATCAATCCGCCATGCAGGAGCCGTCAGCGGCCGACCTGTCCGAGCCTCTGCCCAAGAAAGAGCAGGGGGGCGAGAAAGAGGCCGCGTCCGACGCGGCGCTCGGCATCAAGACTGAGCAAGCAGACACGAAGACCAAGTCAGCAGACACGAAGACTAAGCAAGCAGACACCAAGGCCGAGCCAGCAGACATCGCGGTCCTCCATTCACTTTTGAATTCCAGCGAGATGATCTATGTCGATTGATTATCAACACGCAGACGGTCATTCGCATTTGTCGCGCCGCCAAATGTTGCTTCAGAGCGGTGGTGGGTTCGGCGCGCTGGCGCTGGCAGCAATGCTCGGCCATTCCGACTCCGCGGCTGCAGCCACTCCATCCGGGTTGACGGCCAAGTTGACCCATCATGCGGCTCGAGCCAAGAGCGTCATCTTTTTGTTCATGGACGGAGGGCCGAGTCATCTCGATACGTTCGATCCGAAGCCCGCTCTGGAAAAACTGGCCGGCAAGCCGATTCCCGAAAGCTTCGGTCGCGTCATCACTGCGATGGGTGAGTTCGATTCGCCGATTCTCCCTTCGAAGCGCAAGTGGAAACAGCACGGCCAAAGCGGCCTGTGGATTTCCGACTGGCTGCCGCACATCGCCGAAGTGGCTGATGAACTGGCCGTGATTCGCTCCTGCTGGACCAACGGCATCAATCACTCCGGCGGCATCTGCCAGATGAACACCGGTAGTCAGTTTGCCGGTCGCCCGTCGCTGGGCAGCTGGGTCACCTACGGGCTGGGCACCGAGAACGAAAACCTGCCCGCCTTCGTCGTGATGCAAGAAGGCAAAGGCAACGTCATCAACGGAGCCCGCAACTGGGGAGCCGGCTTCATGCCGGCCGTCTATCAAGGCACCATGATGCAGAAGGAAGGCGAGCCGTTCTCGAACCTGGCTCCGCCGCCGATGATTCAAAAGGTGCAGCAGCGCACCGAGCTCGATTTCCTCAGTCAAATCAATCGCCGTCACGCCGCAGGCCGACCCGACAACGATCATCTCGAGGCTCGCATTCGCAGCTACGAGCTCGCCTTCCAAATGCAGTCGCATGCTCCCGAAGCAGTCGATCTCTCTCAGGAGACGGCGGAGACGCACAAGCTGTATGGGCTGGATGATCCGAAGACCGAAGGGTACGGCCGCAACTGCTTGATGGCTCGGCGCTTGGTCGAACGCGGAGTCCGCTTCGTGCAGTGCTACCACGGCGCCGGCAGCAAGTGGGACGCGCATGATGACATCCAGGGCAACCACACTCGCATGTGTGGCGGCATGGACAAACCGGTCGCCGGCCTGATCAAGGATCTGCGGCAGCGCGGGTTACTCGATCAGACGCTCGTCGTGTGGGGCGGCGAATTCGGCCGCACGCCGATGCGGGAGAATCGCGGCGGCCAGGAAATGAAGTTCGTCGGCCGCGATCATCATCCGGGTGCGTTCACGATCTGGATGGCGGGTGGCGGCGCGAAGCCGGGCTTCA
>JBQCEI010001118.1:0-2495 GCA_051960375.1 Aureliella sp.
ACCGCTCGGCGAGCATCATAGATTCGCGACGGCTCGAAGTGATAATTTCCGCGCGCGGTATCGACCAACGCTTGGCAAGCTTCCCTACATATCGTTCCGGTGCACTCCCTGCATGCAAGGCAATCAGAGGTGTCTGAAGCATTTTAGCAAGGACTGAAAGAACGTCGAATCGCCCGGTTGCATAGTCTTGAGTGAATATGCAGTCCGGCTTGTCGCGGAGAATCGCACCGAGGAATGGAGCGGAGATGAGTGAACTATAAGAGGCGAGTAGCTCGTACGATCTGTAATGCTTTTGAAGACGCCACGAAAGCCGCGATTTATAAAACGACCGCCAGAGAACGCGGTGGCTCAATGAAGATCGCAGGAAGCGAACCTCGCAACCCAACTCGTGCGTGGCTCGCTGGAGCTCGGGGGCCAAAGAGAACGCATACCAAACTACGTCACCGACATGTTTTTGGATCAGGCTCAGAAAGGCATGATTGGCTGTGTTCGCCCATTGAGTTGCAAATGCTTGTTGCGTGACGCCGTAGTGCGGGTAAAAGTCTTCAAAGACATCGTGATAGTCGAAGAAGGCGATCAAGGGCCTTGCTCGCCCTGGCTTTCTGTAGCGTTTCTCCGGCGTGGGAAGAGGCTCAGCCGAGGACTGACTGTTTTCGTTGCATAGGGCCATCGGTCAGCTCCTCGTACACTCCGCCGTGACAGGTGACGGCTTGTCGATTGCCCGTTCGAGCAAGTTCGAGAGCACTTTGGAAAAATGAAAAAACTCGATCGCAATCTCACGAGCTGCTCGGCAGTGTGCGTGATAATCGGAGCGAACTTCTCGCAGCGCGTCGGCCGCCTCGTCCAGCGACGAGAAGCTCAATAGGCCGCTTCCGGTCGGCAAATGCTGCGGGAAGCCGGTGTCTTGCGTTATGACAGGACGGCCGCTGGCAAGATAGCTCAGGCTTCTTTCGCTAAACCATCCACTATTGCTTGCGACATAACCGTGTTTTGCCACGGTAAACTCACCCAGGGACTGCTGAATATACTTCTGGTACGAACAGGCCGAACGTGTGACCTCCAGCGGGTCCGCGAGACGCCAGCCTTTGCCGGCCAATTCATCGCGTGGCACGTTCGGGCCACCCATTGCGATTTCGATCTTGCTGCCTGTCCTCTGTGGCAGCTCCGAATAAGCTTCGAACGACTTCGATTTCATTCCAAAAGACTGATCGCCAAGCCGGGCTTCGGGATAACTATCCCACTGCATCACCGTAGTGAAATAGCCATCGCTGGGCGGAGGAGTGACTGGCCATGCCTCCGGTACCAGCGGCTGACGTGTCGGTTGCCACAGAAGTCCGTCGCTTGGGATTCCACAATCTTTCGATTGGAAACTTTCGCCGAAGGTAAAAAAGGCTGTATGCTTGGCCGCTTCAGCACGGGCGGCGCTGTCTTGAATGTGCCGGACTTGGGTGAATACAGGATCCGTGTCGACGAACACTCGCACAGGAATATCTTCGATCCAAGCTCGAATCGGATTGACGCCCGAGAGATTCAATACAACATCTGCACCGCGGCATGTGTCGATGGCCTTATCACCTTGCGGACCCAGCCACCGATTGGCATGGGCATCGTAGTATGCCCACTGATTCTCGAGCGCGAATTTGGCAAAGGTCTCATGCAGAAACTGGATGCCATAAGTAGGGTCGGTATCGACGACATGTCTGCTCGGATCGTAGCACGCAGGATAGTCGCCGCTGTCTTCCAGAAAAATGACTTCATGGCCAAGGTTTCTCAGACCCAGGATGTATTGCAGATGGTGCCAGACGAGGCCGCCTAGCGGGCCACGAATGATGTAGCCCAATACGACTATTCGCAGTTTGGATAGATCGCTCATAGCTGGTTTGGCAACGTTGGCCTCTCTTCACGCTGGTCGGAAGTGCCTTGTGACAAATTAAACTGAGCGTACGTGCTTGCCGGCGGTTTGGGCTCGGCGAGGTCCGCAAGTCACACTTGCACGGTCATTTTCACACTGCAGCAATGGGATTGCCTTGCCCAAGTAACAACTGTTCATAGACGCCGCCTGCCGACTGCAACTGATCGTGTTGTCCGGTTTCTACGATTCTGCCGTGCTCCAGAACTATGATGCGGTCCGCATGGCGAATAGTTGAAAGGCGATGGGCGATGATGATGGTCGTCCGATCCTGCATGGCGGTTTGGAGCGCTTTTGACAAGTCGCTCTCGGTGCGCGCATCGAGGGCCGCGGTCGGTTCATCGAGAACGAGGATGGGCGCATCTTTTAGCAGTGCTCTCGCAATGGACAGCCGCTGTTTCTCGCCACCGGAAAGCGTTACGCCGCGTTCGCCGATCACGGTATCATAGCCTTGCGGCAAACGCTCGATAAATTCGCTTGCTTTAGCGGCGACCGCAGCGGCTATGATTTCGGTCCGGCTTGCTCCAGGCCTCCCATATGCAATATTTTCAGCCATGGAAAGAGGCAGCAGGAAAGGATCTTGCGG
>JBQCEI010001119.1:0-4759 GCA_051960375.1 Aureliella sp.
TGAGCCCCGTGATGACAGTGATCTCGCTGCGAAACTTGGCGAGCGGCGCCAGCGTCGGCGAGAGCTGATAGTTCGCGCCTTCGCCTGCGACTTGCCACTTCGCCACATTGACTCCGTTGGGCACGTACAGATAGACGAGCCTCCGCGGCGCTTCGGCCTGCGAAGCAGCCGCCGCGGCCCTCGGCGCGAGCGATTCGAGCCACGGCAGCCCCACGCACACGCCGGCCGCCCGCAGCCAATAACGCCGATTCAGTCCCTGCAGTCTTCGATCTCGCAAGCTCATTACTTCTTCCTCTGCGCTCTCCGCATCTCCGCGGTAAAAATCACTCGCGCACGCGCTGAAACGGGATGCTCTCGCAAACCGCCAAAATCAGATCCTGAAAGCCGCCTCGGCTAGAATTCGCCACTATTTCGCGCACGCTCAATTTGTCTTGATAGGTCACGCCGCGGCCGAGCGCATAGGTTAGCAAGTGTTCGGTCAAGCATCGCACGAATTCTTTCCGATGGCGCTCGACGAGCACTTGGTGCAGCTGCGGCCAATTCTGAAACGTTTCGCCCGAAATCAACTGGCCGCTGGCGTCGATCGGCTGGCCAGCGTCTGTGGCGCGCCAACGCCCGATGGCATCGAAGTTTTCCAGCGCAAAGCCCATCGGATCGAGCAGTGCGTGGCAGGCGGCACACTGGTCGTTGGAGCGATGCTGTTCGAAGCGAACGCGCAGCGATACGTTTTCATTCTCGGGCGTTTCCGACAGCGGCGTGATGTCGGGCGGAGCAGGGGGCGGCTCGGCGCCCAGCAGTTGCTCGAGCAACCACTTGCCGCGCTTGACCGGCGAAGTGCGCGTCGGATGCGATGTCAGCGTCAGCACGCTGGCATGCGTGATGATCCCGCGTCGCGGCGAACCGGCCAACGAAACTCGCTGAAAGCCGTCGCCCTCGGGCAGTGGCAAGCCATAGTGCTCCGCCAGCCGACGATTGACGAACGTGTAGTCGGCGCTGAGGAACTCGACCACCGGCCGGTTCTCGCGCAAGATGTGCTCAAAGAGCAACTCGCTTTCGCGGCGCATGTCGGCGATCAGTTCTTGGCTCAGCTCCGGAAAGACTTCAGCCGACGGAGCGGCTTTCTCCAGATCGCGCAGTTGTAACCACTGGCCGGCGAATTTTTCCGTCAATCTGGATATCTTCGGATCGGCGATCATCCGCCGAACTTGCTGTGCGAACTGAGCCCGCAGTCGATTGCGCTCAGCCAGTTGCAACAATTCTTCATCCGGCGCGCTGGCCCACAAAAAATACGATAGCCGCGAAGCCAGCGCCACTTCATCGATCTCGTGCGTACCGTCAGAGAGCCGATGGGCCGGCCGTGGCTGCGGATGGTACAGGAACTTAGGTGAAATCAGCAGAGCGGTCAGTGCTGTCTCGAGAGCGGCGCTGGTGGGCTGGCCAGCCGCGAGTGCTTGGTCGACGAGCGTTTTCAGTTTGGCAGCTTCTGCTTGCGAGAGCGCTCGCCGAAACAGCCGCCGCCCGGTCCGCTGCAAGAGCCCCGCCACTTCATCGCCCGTCAGACCATACGCTCGCTCGAGCGGCCCTTCGATGCTGAATTCATGCAACCAGAAATATCGTTCGGCGCCGGTATCGGGATCTTTGTATTCGTTGATAAACCATACTTGCCAGTCCAGTTGGCCGGCGGGCAAGTGGCAAGTCGTTTCGATCCATTGCTCTTTCTGCGATCGGGCCGTCACGGTCAGCGGGCCGAGCGTTTGCTCGCCCAGGCGCACCTCGAACTTCACGTTTTCCTGGCCGACCTGCTGGGCGCCGACTTTGAAGCGGACGCGATACTCACCGCTTTCCTGGATCAGGATCGGAGCGTGACGGTAGCCGTTGCTTGAGAACCAGGCTCGTCCCGTGTCGAGGCTGCTGCGGCCCGAACCTGCATCGAGATCCTCGCCGCTAAGCCGCAGGATGGGCTCGGCAAGCGATCGCTGGTCGGCCGCCGCCTCCGTCGCGAGAGCTTGCTTCAGAAAAGGGGACGGCTGAGGAGCTGCCGGGGTGAAAGGACCGGCAACGCCCAAGAACTGGATCGCCCCCAGGCTGCTGGACGATTCGGTTGCATGGGCCGACTTGGTGTCGGGCTTGGTGTCGGGCTTGGTGTCGGGCGTAGGGTCGGGCGTAGGGTCGGGCGTAGGGTCGGGCAAAGCGATGCGCAGGGCGATGCGATGTTGGCCCTCGGGAAGGGAGACCAGCACAAAAGCGGTCGCTGCCGCGCCGGGCTTGCGGCGCCATTCCGCTTCAGGAGTGAGCTTTGCAATCGGCTTGCCGTCGCACAGGACGTCCAGCGCAGCGAGCTGGTCGCCCCATTTGGCCACCGCCGCTCGCGTCAGCACTCGATAGGTGCTCGCGGCAGGAATCATCACCGTCGTACCGACTTCGTCCGCTGGCGCGGTGAGCCAGACGGCGTTGTCTTTCCGTTCCGGCCCGCCTGCAAACGTCTCGAGCTTGTCGGCGGCCAGTTCAACGCCGACGCGCGGCGGAGGCCCGAGGCCCACGACCTCTGCGGCGATCTGCTGCGCGGCCGCCAGATATTTTTCGAAGTGCAACGGCGATACCGTCAGCACATCGGCGATGTTATCGAAACCATACCCGGCGTCGTCGAGAGGAAACGCATCGGCCGGTCGCGATTCGACTGCCAAGATGTCGCGGACCGAATGGTTGTACTCATCGCGGTTCAGCCTGCGCAAAGTCACTCGCCCCGGATCGGGCCGCCGAGGATCGACGTAGTACACCGAGTTATCAATCCAGTCGAGCAGCACGCGCCGCTGGTCGAGCGTCGGCTGGCGAGCGTCGTGAGGGGGCATGATCTGCCCCGCTACCATTTGCTGAACTTTGCCCCATTTCTCCTTGTCGGCGACCAGCTCGGCGTAGTCAGCATAGCCGTCAAATGCCCAGCGTCCTTCGCTCGCCTCCTGCGCATGGCACTCGCCGCAGTACGTCTGCAGCAGCGGCCGCACCTGGCGCTCATAATCATCGCGGCCGACCGCTTCCTGCGCTCGCGCCACAGGCGGTAGCCAAGCCAGCCAGCCCAGCAACGCGGCGCATCGCAACAGGCGACGCAGGAATGGAAGAGCGCTGTTGGAAAGCATGTTTTGCCATTCTCTTCTTCACTCCCCCTCGCCCCG
This sequence comes from Aureliella sp., assembly GCA_051960375.1. Lineage (GTDB taxonomy): Bacteria > Planctomycetota > Planctomycetia > Pirellulales > Pirellulaceae > Aureliella. The sequence continues at coordinate 3,171 of JBQCEI010001119.1, forward strand.
CTTCGGGGAGAGGGGGCCGGGGGGTGAGGGGCCGGAGCGGAGATACGTGTAGCCGTGAGCGAGTCGGTCAATTTTCCTGCCTGCGCACTACCAATGCAACTCGGTTGTTAGAGTCGCGAAGCGACTCGGGAACATCGTTCGTGCCTTCGCGTCTTTGTGGTGATTTGATTTGAACCACCAAGACACAAAGACACAAAGCCAGCCGCCATAGAGGTTTTTACTTGCCGATGCACCACAGATGCTTGTGTGTGCGAATCAACAACTGCCCATGGCTCGGTACGACCGACGAATTGGAGGTTTCGCCGAGCGAGTTGACCGACACGAGATCAAAGTCGGGCGAGGCTCGGAATACGAAGCAATCGCCGCCTCGCGTGATCGTGTAGCACAGCCCGTCGGCGATCATAACCGACGACCAGTTGGTTCCCTTGGTGCCGCTGCCCGAAAGACGCTCTTCCCACACGAGCTTGCCACTCTTGAGTTCAAAGCATTCGGCGATGCCCGGATCATTGTGGACAAAGACGTAGCCATTTTGAATGGCTCCCGAACCGATGCGCTGCTTGGTCTTGGGATGCCGCCAAAGCCGATTGGTCTTGGTCACATCTCCGTCCAGTTTGCCCTCGAGCGCCAAAGTCATACCGCCGAAACCGCCCATGGCCACGATCACGTCATCCGATACAAGCGGAGAGGTGTAGACCAAGGCATTGATGCCGGTGCTCGACCACAGTTCTCGGCCAGTCTTAGGGTCAAATCCGCAAACGCGAAACGGGAAAGTCATCACTAGTTCATCGCGACCATCGATCATCCGGAAAACGGGCGTACTCCACGAACCGTAGTAATCGGGATTGGTGAATTTGGCTTCCGAGGTACCCTCTTGGTTCATCGGCTCATCATGTTGCCAAACGGTCTCGCCTGTCTTCTTATTGACTGCGATGAGAAACGAGCGCTCGCCCGGACCGAAGTTCAAATAGCACAAATCACCATGAATCACCGGCGACGAGCCATAGCCCCAGATATGTTTTTGGATTCCGAGGTCGCGTTTCCAGATTTCATTTCCATCGATGTCGTAACAAAACAGTCCCGCGGAACCGAACCAGGCGATCACACGCTGGCCATCGGTGGCCGGCGAAGACGAACAGAGCGGATTGGTTCCATGCGTCGGATCGGGCTCAGTCCACTCCGTCCCTGCTTGCCACAGCAAACGGCCATCCCGGCGATCCAAGCACGTCAGCGTGCGTCGCTTGTCCTTCGAAACAGGCTGCGTGACAAAGATGCGATCTTGCCAAACGATCGGCGTCGAATTGCCGCGTTCGGGCAACTCGACTTTCCAAGCAACGTTTTCGGTGGCGCTCCATTTCGTCGGCAGGCCTTTCTCATCGCTGATTCCGTCCCCTTTAGGCCCGCGCCACTGCGGCCAATCGCCGGCATAGGTGACGGAGAAAGAGACGATCACGAAAGCCGCGCAGCAGACCGCGCGAAAAATCATCAGCGACATGAGGAATGACTCCGGAGGGGCGGGGGTGGGTGTGGATGTGGGTGCCGGTTTTCACGCTTCTGTTTTACCGCGGAGACGCAGAGAGCGCGGAGGAATT
>JBQCEI010001120.1:0-9756 GCA_051960375.1 Aureliella sp.
CACCAGTTCTGACATTTGCTTCAATCTCTCGAGCAGTCCCGACAATGCATCGAGCGGTACCATGTTCGGTCCGTCGCTGGGTGAACGATCCGGATCGGGATGAGTCTCCAGGAAAAGGCCGTCGATGCCAGCCGCGACTGCCGCGCGTGCCAACGGCTCTACCATGGCGCGATTGCCGCCCGTGGCACCGCCCAGGCCGCCCGGTTGCTGCACCGAATGCGTAGCGTCGAAGATCACCGGCGCCCCTAGCGAGCGCATCAGCGGCAAGGCCTGCATATCGTTGACCAGCCGGCCATAACCAAAGAACGTGCCGCGTTCACAGAGCATGCACCCACCATTGCCGGCAGCTCGAACTTTCTCGAGCACATACCGCATATCGAGCGGAGCCATGAACTGCCCCTTCTTCACATTCAGCGGCCGGCCAGTGGCTGCGGCCGCTTCCAGCAAGTCGGTCTGGCGAGCCAGAAAGGCGGGAATCTGCAGCAGCTCGCACACTTCGGCAACCGCCGCGGTTTGCTCGGGCAAGTGCACGTCGGTAACAGTCGGCAATCCGAGCGAGCGCCGCACCTCGGCCAGGATCTCCAAGCCCGCTTCCATTCCCAATCCGCGAAAGCCGCTACGGCTGGTGCGGTTGGCCTTGTCGAAAGACGCTTTGAAGACGAGCGGCATGTTCAGTCGCTGGGCGATCGCTTGCAAGCGCTCGGCGATCGACAGCGTGAGATCCCGTGACTCGATCACGCACGGGCCGGCAATCAGCATCAGCGGCTGACCCGAACCGCAAGCGATGTCGCCAACCCTGACGAGTTCGGTTTGTCCAACCGATGCACTATTCTGTTCCATCATTTCTACCGCTCGATTCTAAGTGCCCCCAAAATCAGCTTTGAGGATGCCACTGATACGCATGACGACCGCCAAACGTTTGCCCGACGGCGTGGAAAAAGGAACTAGCCCTATTTCGGAACGAGCACCGTCAAGCGTCCGGGGAGAACCTCGACATCCAGCGGCAGCGTTCCGCCGGGATCGCCGTCGATTTGATAAGGCACCACGCCCTGCGACCGCAAGCGGAAACGTTTGGCCTTCACGTGCCCGAAGTCGCTCAGCCGCTGATGGCGTCCCAACCACAGGTGCGTCAAATAGGTCAAACCTCGCAGCGTGCCCCCGCGCGCAAACGAGCACAAATCCAAGTAACCATCGCTCCCGTCGGCCTGGGGGCAGAAAGGGAGATTCGCAGCATACCGAGGCAAGTTGAACGCGAACAGCCAAGCGGTTGAAAATTGCAGCGGCTGCTCACCTCCGGACAGGTCCGGCTCGGAACTCGCCGGCGCCGATCCCGGCGGGCCCGACACGAAAAACGAGCCGTGATCGCACTCGACCTCGATCAGCGGATATTGGTAGCTACGCACGGCTCGCCAGATCGGTTTGGAATAAGTCCAGCGGCTGATGTGCCCCTCGCGAGCAGCGTGGAGCTGCTGCACCACTTCGGCATCGAAACCGCAGCCGAGCATGATCAAAAACAGCCGTCCTCCGGCCAGTCCCGCATCCAGCTGCAGCAAGCGCCCGTCACCCACGGCGCTGGCTACCGACGCGACGTCGCTGGTCAGCCCAAGATACTTGGCCAGCAGATTCTCGGTACCCAGCGGCAGAATTGCCATCGGCACGCCAACGGGAATCAGATTGACGACGGCCGCCGCCGTGCCATCACCGCCGGCCGAGACAACCGCTCGCAGACAGCCGCCAGCGGCCAACTGAGCGCTGCGTTGGCTTAGCCACTGGAGCGAATCACAGATCTCGACGACATGGCCAGTCGCTTCGAGGGCCGCTCGCAGCTCACAGACCTTCGATCGCCCTGACGAGGCCCCGGACTTGGGGTTGGCGGCGATCAGTACGTGAGCGTCAGAAACCTGCATCGGAAACAGTCAATGGCGGTCCCATTCAGCGATCTCAAATCAAGCCCCTCACCCCCGGCCCCCTCCCGCGAAGCGGGGCGAGTGGGAGTGAAGATATGGTTTGTGCTCGCTCTCAATCGCTCTGCTCTCCCCTCGCCCCGCTCCGGGGAGAAGGGCCGGGGGGAGGGATCTTCAGCATCAAACTTTGCCGCCCGGAAGCAGCAAACACTGTTGAACTCAACAGGCTGTTCGACCGCTCAAATTAAACGGAGAAGGAGCTTCCGCAGCCGCACGACTTGCGGGCGTGGGGATTTTCAAAGCTGAAGCCCTGGCGATCGATCCGCTCGTGCCAATCGACGGTCGTTCCGTCCAGGTACAAAGCGCTCTTCTTGTCGACGACGATCGAGACGCCGTGCTGGTCGTAGCGCGAGTCCTTTTCCTCATCGAACTTGTCGTCGAAAGCCAGCGAGTAGCTGAAACCACTGCAACCGCCAGCCACCAGGCTTATACGAAGGAAGGCATCTTGGGGAAACTGATGTTCTTCCTGAAATTTCTTAACTTGATTGGCCGCATTCTCGGTCAAAATCACAGGCATGGCAAAACCTCGTTTGTCGAATTCGTTAGAGTCACGATCCCTCTGCGGGCAGACCGCTTGCTAGTACTATTTTATATGCTCGATCGCCCCACTGCGACAAGACGCGACCGTGCGGAGCGCACCATTTCCTACCACGAAACGCTTAGTCGCAAAAGGTCAACACGTTGTCGTGGCGCACAAACCATGTGACTTCCTGGCCGTCGGCCGGAGCCGTTTCAGGCGAACAAGCCGCGGCGATCTTGTGCTCGCCGACGTGCGCCTCCTGCAAGCAGACGACTCCGAGATCGCGAACCGAGCCGAGCCTGCAACGAACGCTCGCGTAATCGTTCGCGCGAGCCCCATCGGGCAGCGCCTGGCGCACGTGCTCAGGTCGAAACGCCACGCACCCATCGCCCGCTCGGCCCTCGCGGCCGACCAGTGCGGCCGGGAGGAGATTCAGTCCGCAAAGGCTGGTCAGCTCGGCAGCAAAGCGCGTCAGCGGCCTCTGCCGTATTTCCGCAGGCGGTGCGAATTGCGTCAGCTTGCCGCGATCGAGGATCGCCAGCTTGTCGGCCGAACGCAGCGCATCGAGCGGATTGTGAGTGACCATGATTTGCGTCACACCGTAGCGCTGGTGACTCATATCGAGCAACCGCCGCAGTTGATCGGCCAGCCGCACGTCGAGCTGCGAGAACGGCTCGTCCAAAAGCAGAATATCGGGACGCGCCATCAGCGCCTTGCCCAGTGCGACGCGCTGCAACTGGCCGCCGGATAGCTCGGTTGGCAATCGCCGCAGCAGCCCGTCCAGCTCCAACCAGTCGACGATCTCTTTGAGCCGTTCTTCTTTCTCGGCTTTGGTGATCGATCCGCCGACCAGAGCGACCGTCAAGTTTTCCGCAACGGTGAGCCGGGGATAGGTTGCATAGTCCTGAAAGACGACCGCCATTTTCCGGCGATTGGCTGGCCACTTAGTTGCGTCGAGCTCCCCCAGCTTCAGTCGCCCGGAGTTCGGTTGCTCCAAACCTGCGATGATGCGCAGCAACGTAGTCTTCCCCGAGCCGCTCTCGCCCGCCACAACGATGCGCTCGCCGGCCGCAACAGTAAAGCTAATCGAACTGAGCACCTCACTATCAGTAAAACGCTTGGTGATATTCTCGAGAACTAATGTGGTCATTCGGTAGCCCGGGTATGCGATGCGATGTTGGCCAGGACTGGCCAGGGACTAGGAAGGTACACTGGCCCCAGCCTTTGGCAAACGCCCCAGCAAGCAAACCCGGCGCCGATTTTTTTACCGCGGGGGACGCGGAGAGCGCGGAGGATAACCGGCTCGCGACTAAACCGCGACGCGGCGCGTGTAGAGAATCCACTCGAGGACCAGCACGACTAGCGCTAGGGCCAGAAGCCATCGCCAATACTCGTGGCGCACCGTCTCGCGAGCTTCAGCCGCTTTGACTTCGACTTCGCCGAGCATGATGTCGGCCGGCACCGCGATCGAGCTTTCCCGCTCGCTGAATAGATTGACCGTAAAGAGCTGCAGGAGGCGGTCGCCATCGGTCGGTTCGACTCGGTAGAAGCCGAACTCGTCGGTGCGGTTATAGGTCAGCTGCGGTGCGCCGCCGCGTTCCAGGATGTGCGTCTGCTTGGCCGGGTCGACAACTTTGACTTGATCAAAGCGACTGGCCAGCGACAGAACGGCCGGCTCGCCAGGCTGGATCGACTTCGAGCCCGAGGTCGAGACCGCGCCGCCGAGATACTCGAGGCAGTTAAGCAGGAAGACGGGAAAGCTGCGTTTGATCGGCCAGTCGGTATTGGGCACATCGCCGTCGCCGCCCGCTTTGACCAGCGCCATGCCGAGCACGGCATCCTGAAAAGCTTCGCGCGGGGCGACGGCCATCAGCACTCCCGCGTCGCTGCGAATGAGCGTGGTCGACCCTTCCGGAGGCGTCAGCGTCATGCCTTCGACGATGCGGACGGTGGTCATGTCGACATACTGCATAATCGGATGAGCTCGATTGGAATCGATCACAAAGACCGGTCCGGTCGACGGCTCAGCCTTCCAACCCTCGCCCGGCGGGATGGAACCGAAGAACAGCGTGTTGGCCGCCGGCATCATCTTCGGCGCGCAGCGATCGTAAATGAACAAGTCGACTTTGCCCGAGGCGGCCAGTTGCTGCAGTTCGGGCGTCTCGAGCGACTCCGGAGCATACGTGGCCACCGCCGCAACCGTCTGAGCTTGCGAAGTCGTGAGCGCGGTCTCCAGCGCAGTGTTGCCGGGCGTCACCAGGACGACTTGCAACTGCCGCGGCGGATCGAGGCCTGCGTAGGCTGTGTTGTCGAGCTCGAAATCGTCGGTGATCCCCAGCTCGATCTTCAGTCGCCCTTGCTCGACTTCGCTGAGCTGGAACGACGCACCGGTTTCGCCTTTGGGTTCCAAGGTCAGCTCGCTGGCGTCGACCAGTTCATCGTTGAGATACAAACTGGCCGTAAGCGTCACCGCTGCGTTGCCGAAGTTGCGAACTCGCGCAAAGGCCTCGACATGGTCGGGCTTCTCGAGGTTGCGGTCGGCAGTGAACGCCAACACCGCGACGTTGTTGACCTCGGTGGAACCGACTGGCAGGTATTGCGGTTCGAGATTTCCGAGCTGAAAGTCGGTCTGCGGAAACCCGCCGTCGCTGACGACGTACAGCGAAGCGGGCATCGCTTCGGCGACTTGCAGATCGGTTTCGAGATCTTTCACTTGGCTGGTGCGGCCGGGATTGGCCAGTCCAGCAGCGGCCCGCAGCGCTTCGTTGATGTCGGTCGTATGGTTGGTCGGCTGAATCTTATCGACCGCTTCGCGCAGGCGGCGCCGGTCGCCGGTAAAACCTTGGCGCACGTCGGCGGCGTTGGAAAACGCAATGATCATCGCCACATCGTCGTCGCCCAGCGCATCGATCCTCTCGAGCACCAGCTTCTTCGCCTCGCGCAGTCGGGAACCGCCTACGTCGGTCGCTTGCATGCTGGCCGAGTTATCGATCAGAAAAATTGACCGCGCGCCGAGCTTAGTTGTGCCCGACATGCCGGGACGCAACAGGGCCAGCATGAACAGCGCCACGGCGATCAATTGCAGCAGCAACAACAAGTTTCTTCGCAGTCGTTGCCAGATGCTGTTGACGTGCAGATCCTCGACCGCCCGCCGCCACAAAAAGGTGCTCGGCACTTCGACAGGCTGCCGGCGGAGTTTCAAGAAATAGAGCAGAACGATCAGCGGCGGCACGGCGGCCACGATCAACCACTGCCACCACGCGAGCATGGGAATGAAATTCATCGCACCAGCCCTCGTTCGCGTAGATAGTGGCTAACCAACACATCGGCGCCTTGATCGCTGCGCGTCAGCATGTACGTGATGCCGCGCTGCGAACAGAAACGTCGCGCTTGATCGACGAATGCCGCCAGCGTGGCTTTGTAGCGTTTGATCAATTCGCCGCTGACCGAGATCTCGGCTTCATCGAAGTCCTCGCAGTCGACCAGCTTGAGGTCCCCTTTGAGCTCAGGGTCCATCTCTTCGGGACTGAGGATGTGCATGACGAAGATGTCCATTTCCTTGCCGAGCAACATGCGGAGCGCCGATTCATAACCATGCTTGTCCATCAGATCGCTCAGCAAGACCACGATGCCGCGGCCCGTGTTGCGAAGACAGAACCGCTTGACGCTATCGGCCAGCGTGAAAGTTTCGTTCGGCTCAACCGTTTCGGTGAATTCGAGCATGCGCCAAAGCTGGCTACGTCCGCGCAGCACCGGGCTGGTGTGGTTCTGAGCGCCCAGGAATTCGATCTTCACTCGGTCGCCGCGGCACATGCCGACAAACGAAAGAGCGGCCGCGATTTGTTTGGCGAAATAAAACTTCGTTGGATCGCCAAAGTTCATCGAAGGACTGGCATCGACCAGGAAGAAGACGTGCAAGTCTTCCTCTTCGAGAAACAGTTTCAAGAACAAGCGATCGAGCCGGGCATAGAGGTTCCAGTCGACGAAGCGCAGGTCGTCCCCCGGAACATAATTGCGAAAGTCGGCAAACTCGACGCTCTGCCCTTTACGGCGACTCTTGCGTTCGCCTTTGAGCCGCCCGCGGAACACCTTGCGGCTGACCAGTTCAAGTCGCTCCAACCGCGCCAGCAGCTCGGGAGGCAACAACAGGCTCGTTCCGGTGGATGTCTTCGACATACTAGGCCTCAGGCGTCAGGCGTCAGGCTTCAGGGATCAAACATCGAACGTCCAGGCTCCTGAAGCCTGAGGCCTGCCTTCAGAGCGACTTCAAATACTCGATCAAGTCGCGACGTTCTTGGTCGCTCAGTTTCCCTTGGCCGGCGACGTTCTCCGGCGCGTGGTATTCGGTGAGGACTTCTTCGAGCGACTTGGTGCGGCCGTCGTGCAGGTAGCGCACTTTGCGATAGAGCCCGATCAGCATCGGCGTATTGTAGCCGTTGTAGCGGTCGCCATCGCTGGCGAGGCCCACATCGTGAATTTCTCCGTCGGTCAGCAGCGGCCCCTTGTGGCAGGTCGCGCAGCCGGCCTTAGCGCTCAGGAACACTTCGCGGCCGCGCCGGGCAGCTTCGGACAGTTCACCACCCGCAGTGCGATAGGGGCTGGGCGGAATCTCGAGCGTCTCGAGATATGCCAGGATCGCTCGGACATCCTCCGCTGGAATCGGCGGGCCTTGCATCGTTTGCGTGAACGAGCGCTCCATCGCGTTCTCGAGACTTTCTTGCCAGCCGTGCCACGTCCACGGCTTGGTCTTATGCAAGTTCTCCAGCGGCAACACGGTTTTGAACGTGTTGATGCTGCCGTCGTTGTTCGTATCCATCGCGCGCGAATTGATGCCGCCGTTGTAGTGGCAAGTGTGGCAGCTATACCACTGATCGAGACTGCGCCGGCCATCGTAAAAGACCGCCATGCCGCGCCGCGCCAGCGTCTCTTCAGGCATCGCCCCCAGCGAGATCGGCTCGCCGAGCTCCTTCGATTCGATGTCGACAACCTGCACCGCATCTTGCAAATAGTTGGCGATATACGCAGTGCGATTGTCCTCGGCGATGGCCAGCCCCATCGGCCGGCCACCTAGTTCGATCCGATAGAACATGTCCTTATCGCGCAGCAAGCGCTCGTCGATCAAATCGCCCGGCCCGCCGGCTCCTTCAAACGGCAAATCGTTCAAGCGATACACCAGCAACTCGTGCGTTCCCGACGCACTCACCACCAGGCGATGTTCGTCGGGCGTCATCGCCAAGCCGTGTGGATCGGCGATCGCCAGTCCCGGAACATCCAGCGAGATCGCTTCACGATAGGCGGAACCATCCAGGCGAACTCGAGCGATGCGGCTGGCCAAGACCCAGCCGAGCCGAATGTTGCGAACGTTGATCGGGTTGGTGCGATAGATCATCCACGGGACATACGCGTACTTACCATCGCGCGAGCTTTGCATGTGCCCGAGGTTGATCGCGCCGCTGAGCATCTCGTCATACAGCACTTCTCCCGCTTCGGTATCGATGACGTAGATCTTACCATCGCCGCTCGAACCGACCGCCAGCCGCGAACCATCGGGCGAGAGCGTCACATAGCGAGGCCACGGTCCGACCGGGATGCGGCGCACAATCTCTCCGCTCTCGAGATCGAGCTGAGCAACTTCACTGGCGGCGGCCAAGCCGACATAAGCGCGATGCCCGGCTGCATCGATCGCGATGCCGACCGGTTCAAAGCCAACTTCGAATCGATGCGCACCGGTAAGCTTGCCTCCATCGAAACGCAGCAGTTCGACCGTCCCTTCGGTCGAGCAGCTCACCAGTGCCGCATGATCGTCGACAAGCGCGAGCGATGTGGGCAGGCGACCGACCTTGAATTCATCCAGCACAGCGCGCGAGCGAGCGTCGATGAGCGAGACGGAATTGCTGAGCTGATTGACAGTAAGCAGATGACGACCATCGGCGGTGAGCGCCACATCGATCGGCCCGCGCAAACCGGCCAGCGGCGATGGGCTCTGCGAGGCATCGACGCGCTCGGCCGCGCTGAGACTGGGCACTTCAAGACTCGAAAAAACGAGCTCGCAGCAGAGAAAGCAGCATGAAAAAAAAGTGAACCATGCGAATCTTTGCATTCCAATGCCTCGATTGTCTGGTGAAGGAATCAGCGTCTCGAGCCCCGCAGGCCCAGGGTGGCGTCCTCTTCCAACTCGCTTCCAAACGCTGAAAAAGCTCGACATCCAATGAGCAAACAGCTCGCGCGGCTCGCCCGACGACGGCCAGCTACTGGACGGCAATTCGCTCGACGGCCGTCGCAGTTCGCTCTCCACGGGCCGACACAATGCATGCTTTCCGAAAGTGGGGGAATTGGCCTGGACGTCTTCCATCGGGGTTGAACAAGCTTAATATATACGCAAGCGTGGCGTAGTGCCGCTGTCGCGTAGGGTACCAGCCAGAGGCCCAAATTGCTGCTGCAGTTGGGCTCTTTTGCGCGAGGAACACTGCGGCGACATATCCAGGCTGGGCGGCATGCGCCTTTTCCTGTTTCCCCGTTTAAGGAGTATGCGATGAAGCTAAAGATCCTTGCTGTAGCAGTTGCCGTGCTGAGCCTCGCTAGCTGGTCGGTGGCCGCGGACATCAAAAGTGGACTGAAGGTCGGCGAAGAAGTCGGTCCATTCGATGTGACCAAGTTGGCCGGCGCAGAAAACGACGGCGTCAAGATCGGCCAGCAGCTGTGCTATCGTTGCCGCAACGGCAGCCGTCCTCAGGTGATGGTCTTCACGCGTTCCTCGGACGATAAGGTCGTCTCGCTGGTCAAGAAGCTCGACTCGGAACTGTCCAAGAACAGCGACAAGCAGCTCCGCGCGTTCGTCAACTACCTGGGCGAAAACAAAGAAGCCGCTAGCAGCGCTGCCAAGAAACTGGCCGCCTCGACCAAGGTTGAGAACGTTCCATTCGCCGTCCCCAACGAATTCGAAAACGGTCCGGAAGACTACGGCATCAACAGCAAGGCTGAAGTGACCGTGCTAGTTGCCAAAGACGGCAAGGTCGTCGCCAACCGCGCGGTCGAAAAGGCCAAGGACCTGGACGTCGACGCCATCGTCAAAGACGTCGAAAAGACCGTTCAATAAGCTGACTGACTGCTTTTTCTGATAAAGCAGTAGCATCCATCAAAAAGGTACGACTGACTGAAAAGGCCGTCGAACCTTTTTTGGCTTCAGGCTTCAGGCTTCAGGCTTCAGGCTTCAGGCTTCAGGCTTCAGGCTTCAGGCTTCAGGCTTCAGGCTTCAGGCTTCAGGCTTCAGGC
>JBQCEI010001121.1:0-2445 GCA_051960375.1 Aureliella sp.
TTGCGCAGCGCAAAAGCACAGCGGCTCAGATTCGCCCCGGAGGGGCCGTCGTCAGTAGCCCGGGGCGGAAGCCCCGGGGACGAAGCAGGCCCATGGCAATTTCCGCCCCGGAGAGGCAAGCGTAGGCGGTTTGGCGTCGCTACGCCGGCCCCTCCGGGGGGGACGTTGCTTGCGCTCTCGCGTTCCCCGGGGCTGCCGCCCCGGGCTACTGAGGACGGCCCCTCCGGGGCGGCGAAAACTGATAGTTTCCACGCCGGTGCATACGTTTGAACCTTTTTCTCAGGCAGGCCTACAGAGCGCACAGAGCGCGCAGGGGGCCTGGGCACTCCAGTTGTCAGCGTTTTAAAAACGTGTATGGGGATTTTCCGGACGCGCAAAACCGATTCAGATATGGCTTTCGGTTTTCCTCCATACCCTCAACCCCCCACAGCCCCATTTCCGGAGACCACTTGTGCCTTTGACCGAAGAATTTGAAGGGATTTTCCAGGAAGTCGTCAAGCGAAACCCCGGCGAGCATGAGTTCCATCAAGCGGTGCGCGAAGTGATGGAATCGCTCGGACCGGTGCTGGCCAAGCATAAAGAGTTCGCTGAGGCGAAGGTTTTTCAGCGGCTGTGCGAGCCCGAACGGCAGCTCATCTTTCGCGTGCCCTGGCAAGACGATCGCGGCCAGGTGCAGATCAACCGCGGCTTCCGCGTCCAGTTCAACAGCGCGCTGGGCCCCTACAAAGGCGGGCTGCGTTTCCATCCGTCGGTCTACCTGGGCATCGTCAAGTTCCTCGGTTTCGAGCAGATCTTCAAGAACTCGCTGACGGGCTTGCCGATCGGCGGCGCCAAGGGCGGGTCGGATTTTGACCCCAAGGGCAAGTCGGACTCGGAAGTGATGCGCTTCTGCCAGTCGTTCATGACTGAGTTGTGGCGGATCATCGGCGAGCACACCGACGTGCCGGCCGGCGACATCGGCGTGGGCGGCCGCGAGATCGGTTACTTGTTCGGCCAGTACAAGCGGCTGACCAACAAGTTTGAAGCGGGCGTGCTGACCGGCAAGGGACTGGTCTATGGCGGCAGCCAAGTCCGCAAGGAAGCGACCGGCTACGGTTGCACTTACTTCGTCGAAGAAATGCTGGCCACGCGCAAAGAGAGCTTCGAAGGCAAGCGCGTCGTCGTTTCGGGCTCGGGCAACGTTGCGATCTACGCTCTAGAAAAGGTCCATGAGCTCGGCGGCCGCGTCATTGCGATGAGCGATTCGGACGGAATCATCGTCGACGAAGCGGGCATCGACTTCGATCTCATCAAGCAGATCAAAGAAGTCGAGCGACGGCGCATCAAGGATTATGTCGATCAGCGCTCGTCGGCTCACTATCAGGTGGGTGGAAACGTCTGGAGCGTGCCGTGCGATGTCGCCATGCCTTCGGCGACTCAGAACGAACTCAACGGCAAGGACGCGGCCACGCTGATCAAGAACGGCGTCAAAGCAATCGGCGAAGGAGCCAACATGCCGTGCACGCCCGACGCGGTGCACGCGTTCCTCGAAGCGGGCATCCTCTTCGGACCGGGCAAGGCAGCCAACGCTGGTGGCGTGGCCACCTCGGCCCTCGAGATGCAGCAGAACGCCAGCCGCGAGGCCTGGACTTTTGAAGAGACCGATGCCAAGCTGCGCCAAATCATGCGCTCGATTCATGAAACGTGCGCCGAAGCGGCCGATGAGTTCGGTTTCCCGGGCAACCTGGTCCGCGGAGCCAACATCGCCGGCTTCCTCAAAGTGGCTCAAGCAACGATCGCTCAAGGACTCGTCTAAGAGCGCTCGAACCTGAAACTGGATTCTTAGCGGCGGGTTCCCTCCAGCCCGCTGCGAATCTCCAGCTTTTTTTTACCGCGGAGGCGCGGAGCATGCTGAGTCGATCGTGAGCAAGTCACACCGCGGCGGCCAGCGAGCTGCCGACTCATCGCCCAATCGCTTCTTCGATCCGCGCCGCGGTGAAGAAGCAGTGCGTGTCCGGACTCTTGGTCCGATCCGTGAAGCCTACGAACCTCTACGAACCAATTGCTTCTCGATCTACTGGATCGAATCAGGTTCAGGGCAATGCTTTGCCGACGCTTCGCAGCACGCCTTTCCATCTAAGAGCCTGCTGTTTTTCTCGCCTTATCAGTATGTTCGCTTGGTGCCCGAGGAAGCGGTCGCGGGCGTGCTCATCGAGTTCCATGCTAACTTTTTGTGCGTCGAAACGTTTCATGCCGAGGTCGGCTGCAGCAGCGCTCTGTTCAACGATCCGTATGGCGTACCGGTATTGGCCCTGAGCGACGATGCAGTCGGCGAGGTGACGGAGCTCATCGGACGAATTGGCCGCGAGCAGCAAGAGCGGCGAGTCGCTCATAGCGAAGTGGTGCTGGCCTACCTGAAGGTGTTGCTGGTGCTGGCCGTTCGCGCCAAGGCGCAGGCCTCGGCCG
>JBQCEI010001122.1:0-7616 GCA_051960375.1 Aureliella sp.
CTACCTGGTTCAAGCGCCCGGGCAGCCATACATTCGATATCTCTCTGCACGGCTTTCCAGCCGGCATGATCAAGAGCTGCAAGCGCTACTGGAACGACGAGATCGCCTCGAACATCGTCCAGCTGAAAAACATCCGCTTCGACAATCCGATGTTTTCGCTGACCACGACGTTCAACCGCGAGGATTTTACGAAGCTGCTGGTCGAACGCTTCCAAGTGCCGCGCGAGAGCGTCGTGCAATTCTTCGACACCGCGCGGAGCATGAACTTCTATGACGACCAGAGCCTGACGACGCGCGAGCTGTTCGAACGCTTCTTCCCGGGGCGCGAAGATGTGGTTCGCTTGCTGATGGAGCCGATTACGTATGCCAACGGATCGACGCTGGAAGATCCCGCGATCACCTACGGCATCGTGTTCTCCAACTTCATGGCCAAGGGAGTGTTCATCTACGAAGGAGGCACCGACGACCTGGTCGCCAAGATGCAGGCTGAGATGCAACGCAACGGCGTCGACACGCGCATCCGCTGCACCGTGTCGCGCGTCGAAGTGGGGCCTCGCGGCGTCGAAGCGGTGGTGGTCAATGGTCGCCGCATTCGCACGCGGGCCGTCATCAGCAACTCCAATCTCCGCGGCACCATTTTCAACCTGGTGGGGCAAGAGCACTTTGATCCGCAGTTCATCGCCGACGCCGAAGCAGTGCGGCTGAACAACAGCAGCACGCAGGTCTACATGGCCCTTAAAGAGGGCGAGGAGATCGACGAGTCGACCGGCGACCTGCTGTTCTGTTCCACCGCGCCGCTGTTCCGCACCGACTTGCTACTCAGCCGCGACATCACCAGCCGCACCTTCAGTTTTTACTATCCGCGCACGCGTCCTCACGCCAAGCGCCGCTTTGCCGTGGTCAGCAGCACCAACGCCAACTATTCCGACTGGGCCAACCTCGACGACCAAGCCTACGCGCAGAGCAAGCAAGACTTGATCGAGACCACGTTAGCGTCGCTGGAAAAGTATGTGCCAGGGATTCGCGACAAGATCGATCACGTCGAAGCGGCCACGCCCAAAACGTTTCAGCACTACACGCATCACTTGCTCGGGGCGAGCTTCGGCACCAAGTTCGAAGGGCTGGCCATCAGCCGTGCTTTGCCGCAGCAGATCAACGGACTGTACCATGCCGGCAGCGTCGGCATCATCATGTCCGGCTGGCTCGGCGCCATCAACTATGGCGTCATCGTCGCCAACGAAGTCGATCAGAAATTGATGCGTGCATCTGCTCCGGCGACAAATTCCTAGCAGCCGTTTTTACCGCGGAGGGACTGGTGTGGCACTGGCTATGCCAGTGGCTCTTCCTTCGAAGTTAATTGCGATCAGAACGCAAACGCTCTCGCTACCGAAGAACTTCGTAATAGGTCGCGTGTAATCGGCTTGGCACTGGAACGCTTTTCGGGTCTTCTGATTCTTCAACTTCGAAGCAGAAGACACTGGCATAGCCAGTGCCACACGAGAAACTCTTACAGTTCGACCGGTTTGTTGCGGGCGCCGGCGATCAGGCGGGCGATCAACGGCAGGAGCTGCTTCTTGCGGCTGACGACATGGTCGAGCTGATACAGATGCCGATCGACGCGCGGGTAGTTGATCTCTTCCCAGTACTCCGGCTCGTGCGACATCAACAGCAAACTGCCGTTGGTGACGATGTCGGTGACCAGTAGGGCCGAAAAGTCCAGCCCGCGAAGTTGGGCCATCTCGGCCAGCGCGGCCAGCAGCTCGTCTTTGCGCTGCCAGAACAGTTCGAATCCGATCTCTTCGATCTGCGAAATCGAAAACCGCACGTCGTGTTCGGTGAACTCTTTGCAGTCTTCGCGGATCACGTCTTTGGACGCACAGCTGCGCAGCGCCGAGCCGATGGCAAAGAAATCGCGGGCATACTCGTCTAGATCGCACTTGCAGAAACTGCGAAGCCATTCGAGACAGTCGCGATCGGTCTGTGTCGAAGTCGGTGAGCGGAGCAACAGCGTATCGGAGATGATGCCCGATGCCATGCACAGGGCGATACCCGGCGAGGGGGTCAAGCCGGCGGCGCGAAACTGCCGCGCTACCAGCGTGCAAGTCGAACCGACCGGCTCGTTGACAAAACGGATCGGCTCGGCCGACTTCAAGCTGCCGCCCAAGCGATGGTGATCGAGCACTTCGACAATGTCCGCTTCGTCTGCCCCGACGACCGCTTGCGACAGTTCGTTGTGATCGACCAGCACTAGCTTAGGGCGCGGCGGATTGACCAAGTCGGTCTTGGACAGCACGCCGAAGAGCTGGCCATTGTCGTCCAGGACCGGAAACAGTTTTTGCCGACTGCGTTCGACGGTCCGCCGAACATCGGCCACGAGATCCTTGCTGAGAACCGTCACGCATTCGCGATCGATCGCGGCATCGATCTGACGCGCGGACTTGATGCGCATCGTCGTCGTCGCCGTATCAAACGGGCTAGTGATGACGGTGACTTGATTGGCTTTGGCCAGTTGCAGCAAGCCTGGCGAGAGGCTGTAGCCGCCGGTGACCACCATCACCCGCACGCCGTGTTCGAGCGCAGGCAGCTGAATCGTCGGCCGGTCGCCGCCGACGACGATCAGCTTCGACGCGGGAAACTTGTGCAAGCGCTGCGTAAAGCCTTCGGCACTCATCGCGCCGACCATGACCATCATTTCCGACGGTGCGTCAGCATCGACGACGTGCTGGAACTGCCCCTTGAGCACTTCGCGAATCTTGTTGACCGTCGTGTTGACCTGGCGGAACCGAACCGGATCGGCGTCCCCTTCGAAGATCAGTTGCAAGAGGTTCAGCAGCGTGAGAATCCCGGCCGGCTTGCCTTCGTCATCGAGCACCGGCACTGCGCCGATGCCGTGCTGGTTCATGCGCTGGTAGACCTCGAAGAACGTTTCGGATTCGCGGGCCACAATGGGATTGCGACGGCACACGTCAGCCACTTCGGGGCGAACGTCCATGACGATGCGAGGCGCTGCCAGCCCCGCTCTTTCGAGCGCAAACTCGGTGCGCTTATTCGGCGCACCGCAGCAACACGCGACCGCGTCCGGTCGCGTCGTTCGTTGGAGCAAATCGGCGTAAGCCAGCGCAGCGCAAATGGCATCGGTGTCGGGATTGCGATGCCCAAAGACAAACACACTCATTCTTGGTCGCTATTACACAAGTCGCAGTGACGGAGGGGTTTTGAACGCACAAGATTCAACCGCCAAAGAAAGCGGCGCCGCATCCCGCTTGGTGGGATCGGCGCCGCAGTAGAGGTTGTTATCGAGCTGCCCGATGGTACCAGTTGCTCCAACGAGCGTAAAGCCAACTAGACTTCGCAGAGCAGGATCAGCCGCCGGGCGGTAGCCCGCGGTTTTCGCCAACAAACCGGACGCTAACGCGTGCCGGCTGTTCAGGTCGCCAGGCCGCTAGGGCTTAGCGGGAGGGAACCGCTTGATTTCGAACGTACACCTGGACAGCGCTTCACCGATGGCCTTGGTCGTAGCTGCATCAAAGCCTTCGATGACCCACACCTTGTCGCCATGCACCTCGATCAAGCGCTCGCCACTGAGCTTGCTACCGTCCGGCGCACTCCCATCAGCTTGCTCTTTGGAGCCTTCCTTCTCGGGCGACTCCTTGGCCGATTCGTTCTCTTGGCTGTCGCCCTCGCGGCTAGCTTTTGGCGGATCAGCGCTTGGCGGATCAGCGCTTGGCAGATCGGTGTTCGAACCGGAGCTGGAACCAGAGTTTGCCTTGCCGGGCGACTTAGCCGGCTGGCGATACTCTTCGTAGCTGTCGGCAAACTGTTCGGCGTCTTTGTCGCTGTCCCAAACGCTCACGAAGACCAGGCCCAAGCGGCCGTCGGTGTGCTGAAATACCTCATAGCGATCTCCATCCCAGCCCTCGGCGGCGCGGCGGCCTGAACGCAGCCGCTTGAGCATCACGCTCGTCTGAAATTCGCCCAGGCAATTGCCGCCCAGATGTTTCCAGTCGCTGGGAACGACGCCCTCGAGATCCGGGATCGTCACCGCTTGCGCCTCGTCGCGATCCTCGGTGTATTTCTTCGGATGCAGGATCTGTTCAGTACTGGTTGGCGGATCGGAGTAAGCTGCGTGAATCGCTTGCCAGCCGCGCTCGCTCGACAGGGTGATGCAAAAGACCATTCCTTGAAAGTACGGAAAGATCAGCGATTCGCGAAAGATCGCCGGGGCTTTGCGATACGTGGTTCCGCCGGCCACCGGCAACATCCAGCTCATCAGCGAAAAGGTCGCCTTGATCGTTTCGGCATCCATCTCGGTGATGTCGCCTCCACCATCCATCTCGGCGTACATCAGCAACGTCGCATCCCCTTCGACCATCGCCGAAAAGGCGAGCAGCATGTCGTCGTCCTTCTCGATCCGCTTTTGCATGCCTCTCAAATCGTACAGTTGGTCCTGCAAAGCGTGCGTCATCTCGTGCGCCAGGGTCGTCTTTTGCTCTTCTTTATCGAAGGCGGCCTTCGCGCCGAACAGCCGTCCCAAGAACCCGGGGTCTTTGCCGTTACCGTTTTCGCGGATCAACACCATGCGTTTCTGCTTCGGGTCGTAAAAGCCGGCGACTTCCTCGGTCAGCAACTTGGTCAGCAGGTCATGCGAACTCATCTCAGGCGGCATCAGCCCGAAGACTTTGTAGCTGGCGTCCATCAGGGCGATCTCATCGGGCGTGTACTCGTCCTTCATCATCCTCAGCATCTCTTGCCCGAGCTCTTCGCGCGTGAGCAAATTGGGCAGCACGCGGCGAGCGAACTTCTGTCCGCGGATGCCCGAGACGATCGCATGATAGGCTTCGGTGTAGCGCTCGAGCGCTTCGCTGTAGTCGCCTTGATCGGCCAGGCGATCTCCGTCGGCGACCAGCTTTTCCGCCTCGGCCTCGGTCGGCTGCGGCGCCGCGGGATGCTCGTCAGCTCGCAGGTTCCCCGGCGCAAGTGCCCAGGCAGTCCATCCTAAAGCCATCACCAAATAAAGTGTCGATCGCATGGTCGTCCAGTCGCCGAGGATGCGGGGTGGTAGAAAGAAAGCACAGTTCAGTATAGGGCTTGCTCGATTGACTGGTCCATCGCAGCGGATTCTGGCTCCTCCGTTTTTACCGCGGAGACGCAGAGAGCGCGGAGGAGGAGCCCCTTTGAGATATTCGTGTAACTAGCCTACTATTGGCTGTGTCGCGATCACGCATTCCATATTCAGCTTTCCCGAACAAGGGCTTGCCTACTTTGAGCATCATTCGCATCGGCACTCGTGGCAGCAAACTGGCGTTGTGGCAGGCCGAGTGGGTCGCTGGCCAGCTTCGCGATCTGGGCTACGTGGCGCAACTGCAAATCATTTCCACCAGCGGCGACGTTTCCACAGCTCCGCTCAGCCAAGTCGGCGGCCAGGGTCTCTTCACCAAAGAGATCCAGCGTGAATTGCTGGCCGGCCGCGTCGATGTGGCGGTCCACAGTTTGAAGGACCTGCCGACGCTGCCGATCGAGGGGCTGCGTTTGGCGGCGGTGCCGGTGCGCGAAACGACGGCCGATGTGCTGATTAGCCGCAGCGGTCTCGGATTCGCCGAGCTGCCCGCAGGCTCGAGCGTCGGGACTGGCAGTTCGCGCCGCGCGGCCCAGCTCCGGCATTGGCGGACCGACGTTAACATCGTCGACATCCGCGGCAACGTCGATTCGCGCTTGGCCAAGCTCGAGCGGGGCGAATACGACGCGATCGTCTTGGCGGCCGCCGGCCTGCGGCGCCTCGGGCTCGAGTCGCGGATCAGCGAAATCCTGCCGAGCGAGCGGCTGCTGCCGGCCATTGGCCAGGGCGCTCTGGGGCTCGAATGCCGGCAGGACGACGCGCACACTTTCGAGGCGCTCAGCAAACTGAACGACCCGGCCTCGTTCGCCGAAGTCAGTGCCGAGCGAGCCTTGCTGCTGAAACTTTTGGCTGGATGTCTGGCGCCGGTGGCGGCGCGGGGAACCGTCGCGGGCAATCGCGTCGAACTGGTCGCCCGCGTCCTCTCGCTCGACGGGCGGCGCGTGATTTCCGGGGCCACCAGCGGCGAGGTTTCCACCGCTGCGGCCATCGGCGAGCAGCTCGCAGCCGAAATGCTCTCGCAGGGAGCCGCCGAACTGATCGCTGCCGCTCGAGCCTAAGCAATTTGACAGCATTAAATGCGGCTGCATTGATCTTGCTGCGCTGACCGATATTCGTCATCGTGTCGCGCGTCCTGGTCCGCGTCTTTTTAGACCGTCCGCGGGCTCATGTAACCCGACGCGTAAGCGAGGGACGAACCCGCCGTAAAGGCAGACAAGCCGCTTGCTCGTGCTGTAGCAGAGCGTTTCGTTTGGGCCTGCCTCGTTCGGTCGCCGCGGAAAGCACCAGGGGTTAGGCCAAGGCATTGTGGCAGGTTCGTCCCTTGCTTACGCGTCGGGTTACATTGGGATGCGGAGAGCGCGGGGAGAAGAGGTTTCGCGTTTATGCTTTCAAAGCTCGGTTCGCGATCCGCTTCGGCGAATGCTTCGCTGCTTCTCACAGCCTGCGCAGTTTTGCTCTCAGCGACGAGCGGTTGTGCGCCGCTGCGGCCGCGGGCGATCGAGGCGAAGGAGCTTCTCTTATCGCCGCAGCTGAAAGATGACCAGCCGCAGGTTCAGCGCGGCAAGCCGCGCAAAGTGATCGATGCCGCCGGCTGGATCGTCGGAATCCCCGACAAGCTGCTGCTGTGGAACCGCCGGATCGACAACCACAACATCGGTCCCCGCACCGAGGAAGTCGTAAGCGAATATCTCGCGGTGAACGGCTTGGAGACGACGCGGGTGCGACTGAACCAATACGCCCCGCTGGACGACTGGCGGCGGCTGGTCCGCAACAAACGCGTCGGCGCGCCGTGGCGGTACACCTTCGGCACCGTCACGCTGCTTTACGAGACCGCTTTGCCCGGCCGCGTCTTTGGCGGTGATCACTACAATCCCTACACCGATACGGTGCATCTCTACTCGGACGTGCCGGCCGTCGCGTTGCACGAAGCGGGACACGCCAAAGACTTCGCACGTCGCAAATGGAAAGGCACCTACGCCGCAGCTTACATCCTGCCGGGCGTTCCGCTCTATCACGAGTCGATTGCGACCGACGATGCGTTAGCGTTCGCACAAATGTACGCAACCCCGGCTGAGCAACGGGAAGCGTACAATGTTCTCTATCCCGCCTACGGCACCTACGCCGGCTCAGCTGCGGGCACGGTCCTGCCCATTTATAGCACGCCGCTTTACTACGGAGCGGTCGTCGGCGGACACGTCTGGGGCCGCGCCCTCTCGCGAAGCGTGCCCGATGAAGAAGAAGTCACCGCCGTGGAGACGTCCATCCCTTAACTGGTGGTTCCTCTCTTAAGAATTGGTTCTTCTCGCGATTTAGTGGCGTGGGAGTTGGCTCTCTCGTGAAGCGATGTGTAGGCCCTCTCTTTATGCTTTTCTGGCTGTGGTATTGCGACCTGTAAGGTCGCTTATGTCAGCCCAGGGCAAGGAGGCCGTCAGGCCGACGCAGCCCTGGGTAAATGACGCGCGGTTTGTCGGCCCTGACAGGGCCGCTCATTCCTGTGGCT
>JBQCEI010001123.1:0-9997 GCA_051960375.1 Aureliella sp.
AAGCCAAGCCAATGGGGTTGCGACGAACGCTGCATGATGCCGGCCTCCTTGCCGATCGGTTACGTTGAGTCAACTTGTTCAGGCGGCGATCTGCTCGTCAGAGCTGCGATCGCTACACCTGTTTCTCGCGGGGATTGCCACCCCAGCCCAGTTTTTCGCGCAAAGTTTGATATTCGCTTTTGCCCGGAATGGCGATCATCTTGAACGACACCGGGGCGCGGACGATGCGAAATCGGTCTCCCTCGCTCAGCGTGCACAGGGCACGACCGTCGGCGACGGCCGATGTCGACGCGTTGCCTTGGCGAACGATCATCTCGAAGACTCGTTCGGACGAATCGACGACCGGACGCAAGGTGAGCGTATGAGGGCTGATCGGGCTGATCACGACCGCTTGCAGACTGCGATGCAGGATCGGACCGCCGGCCGACAGATTGTGTGCTGTCGAACCGACGGGCGTGCTGATAATCAGCCCATCACAGTTGTAAGTAGACGCCAATTCGCCATCGACGTAAAGATCGATCTGCAGCATCGAAAAGGGCGGCCCGCCCAGGATGGCCGCTTCGTTGAGCGCCAGTTGCTGCGGCCCGGATTGCCCATCTTTCCAGACCGAGCCAGCCAGCATCACGTGCTCGACGATCGGAAAGTGCCCCGCACAGATTTGAGGCCAGACATGCGCGAGCTGCTCGTTGCTCAGAGCGGCCAGAAATCCCAGCCTGCCTAAGTTAATGCCGACGACCGGCCGCTGGATGAGGTTCATCTGCCGGGCAGCGCTGAGGATCGAACCGTCGCCGCCGAGCGTCACGACCAGATCGACATCGGTGCTGGTGAAGTCGAACGACTGCTGTTTATCGACAGCGACGATCTCGGCCGAGAGAGCCAGCGTGCGCTCGATGGCTGCCAACTGGCTGCACACCCGCGGCCGGTTGACCGCCGCCAGAACGACGACCCGCGGCCGCTCTCTGCCTGCCGCTATCCACGGGGCGGTGTCGTTCATGATCGAAAAATGCCTCGATGAGTGGCTTTCCCTAGTGATCTTCTTCTTCGCGTCTTAGTGTCTTCGTGGTGATTCCTAGGGAACAGCCGATTCACCACAAAGACACAAAGACACAAAGAGAACCGGCAATTACGACACCGCTGCGGCGCCGCCGAGGGCGTTGGCGAGCGTCAGGCAGGTTTGGGCGATGCCGCGCTCGGAGAGATCGAAGTCATCGAGCAAATCTTCGCGCTCGCCGTGCTCGACAAAGATATCGGGCAGGCCCAGTCGCTTCATGTGCCGCGTGTCCCAGCCGCGCTCGTTGGCCAGTTCCAGTACCGCTGAGCCGAAGCCACCCATCAGCTGAGCTTCTTCCACAGTGACGACAAAGCGGCACTCGCGGAAGACCTTCGCCAGCAGCGCCTCGTCGAGCGGTTTGACGAAACGCGGGTTGATGACCGCTACGTCGAGCCCCGACTTGGCGAGGCGCTCGGCGGCGCGCAGCGCGGGCTCGAGCATCGCTCCCAGGCCGAGGATCGCGCCGTCGGTTCCCCATCGCACGATTTGTCCCTTGCCCAGTTCGACCTTGTCCGACTCGGCCAGGCCGAGCTTCGGCGCCGAGGCCTTCGGATAGCGAATCGCCGTCGGGCTGGGATGATCGAGCGCAAAGTCGAGCATCGCGCTGACCTCGTCGCAGTCGGCCGGCGCCATGACGACCATGTTCGGAAAGGCTCGCATGTAGGCCAAGTCAAAGACGCCGTGATGCGTCGGACCGTCTGGGCCGGCCAGGCCTGCGCGGTCGAGCATGAAGACGACCGGCAGATCCTGCAGGGCGACTTCCTGGAAGATCTGATCGTAGCTGCGCTGCAGGAAGGTGCTGTAAATGGCGACGACAGGCCGCATGCCGGTCTTGGCCTGGCCCGCGGCAAACGCCACTGCATGCGATTCGCAGATGCCGACATCGAAGAAGCGGCTCGGGAACTCGTCGCGCACCGGCTCGAGCTTATTGCCTTGGCACATGGCGGCGGTCATCACCGTGACGCGCTCGTTGCGCCGCATCGCGTTGCCGATCGCATCGCGGGCGAAATTGGTGTAAGCCGGCTGGCCGCCGCCGGAAACCACTTTCGGCGTGCCGTTCTCGTCGAGGAACGCCGGCGGCGTGTGGAAGTAGACGGGATCTTTTTCGGCGGGCTGATATCCGCGACCTTTTTCGGTGACCACGTGCAGCAAGACTGGTCCCTTGAGGTCTTTGACCATCTGCATGTACTTGCGCATCAGGCCGATGTCGTGTCCATCGATCGGTCCGATGTAGCGGAAGCCGAGCTCTTCAAACAGCATGCCGCCGTGCAGCCCCGCCTTCATGCCTTCTTTGATCTGCGCCAGCATCCGTTCCGCTGGATCGCCGAATACCGGCACCTTGTTGAGCATCTTGACCACTTCGGTCTTGATGCCGGTGTAAAACGGATTGGTGCGGAGGCGATCGAGATAGCGAGCCACCGCACCGACGCGCGGGCAGATGCTCATCTTGTTATCGTTCAGGATCACCAGCAGATCGGAATTCAGTTCGCCGGCGTTGTTAAGCGCCTCGAAGACGATGCCCGACGGAAAGGCTCCGTCGCCAATCACCGCCACGCTGCGGCGGTCCCCTTCGCTGCGCAGGTCGTCGCCGCTCTTGAGCCCCAGCGCGGTCGAGACGCTGCAGCCGGCGTGGCCGGTCATGAACAAGTCGTACTCGCTTTCGGCCGGATGCGGATAGCCCATCAAGCCGCCGCGGGTGCGGATCGAATCGAAGTCGCGATTGCGGCCAGTGACCAGTTTGTGCGGATAGATCTGGTGGCCGGTGTCCCAGATCAAGCGGTCGCGACGAAAGTCGAACACGCTGTGCAGGGCCAACGTCAGTTCGACCACGCCGAGGCTCGATGCAAAGTGAGCGGTGCGAATGCTCAGCAAGCCGCACAGCCGCTCGCGAATTTCGTCGGCCAGTTGCTTCAGCTCGGGCAACGACATGGCATGCAGTTCGGCGGCTGACTCAATTTGTTCGAGTAGCTTGGACATTCTCTTAGTTATTCCTCTCTAACACGAACTTAGCCATCATGACCAGCATTGCCGCGGGTTCCCCGAGCGGACTCAGGTCGTCGCACGCCTGGGCGATCAGCCGCTGGGCCCAGCTACGCGACTGCTCGACGCCGAGCAGCCCCGGATACGTCAGCTTGCCCCGAGCCTCGTCTTTACCAGTATGCTTGCCCATCGCTTCCGACGAGCTTTCTACATCGAGCAGATCGTCGACAATTTGAAAAGCCAGGCCG
This sequence comes from Aureliella sp., assembly GCA_051960375.1. GTDB lineage: Bacteria > Planctomycetota > Planctomycetia > Pirellulales > Pirellulaceae > Aureliella. The sequence continues at coordinate 3,280 of JBQCEI010001123.1, forward strand.
ATGCGCTGGCCAAACTGCTCGAGCGCCACCAGCGCGGGTGCTGACGCTCCAACGGCCAGCCCCCCTAATTTTACGCTGCCTGCAATCATGGCGCCAGTTTTCCGCTCGTGGATCCGCTGCAGGAACTCCAGCCGCTCCTCGACCGACTCGCCGTAGGGACGGAAGCCGAATCGCCCCTCGGCCGCAAGGTCGTCTACCTGTCCCCCGACCAGTTGGCAACGTCCGGCCGCTTGGGCCAATGCCAGACAGCAAGCCGCTGCGTGTTCCGTATGCGTATCACGAGCGATCACCTCGAAGGCCAGTGCCTGCAGGGCATCGCCGGCCAGGATGGCGGTCGCTTCGTCGAACTTGCGATGACAAGTAGGCTGGCCGCGGCGGAGGTCGTCATTGTCCATCGCCGGCAGATCGTCGTGGATCAGCGAATAGGCGTGAATCATCTCGACCGCGCATGCCGCCGGCAGCGCATGATGCCAATCCCCGCCGACCGCTTCGGCGGAGAGCAGCACCAGCAGCGGACGGAGACGTTTGCCCGGCGCTAGTAAACTGTAACGCACCGCGTCAGTTAACCGATCGGGCGAGCCAAAAGTCGGTTGAGAATAGCGATCCAGAGCGGATTCGACAGCGGCTCGAAGGGCTGCCAGTCGCTGGCCCAAGCTGTCAGCCACGGTAGAGTTCATTGAGGCACAGTCTGCTTGTTTCACAGTCTGTTGATTTCACAGAGGTATCATCAAGGTTAGCGAACGCTGGATTCTAGAAGAGATTGCCTGATTCGTCCACGTCGGGCGCTTTGCGGGCGGCCCGCGATGCACGGGCTGATGAGTCGGCTGAGCGACGCGCGCTGCGGGCTTCGCGCTTCTGCTCGAGCGTCATGTCGCCATCGCCCGAAAGGGGCCGCGTGACTGGCTGACCATTGGCGTCGAAGCCGCTCAGCAGTTCGATGCGACATTGGGCGGCGTCGAGTTTTCCCTGGCAGACGCGCAGGAGCTGAACCGCTTCGGAGTACTCGGCCAGGCTCTGCTCGAGCGGCACGTTGCCTTGCTCGAGGTGGCGCACGAGTTCTTCCAAACGCTTGAGTGCGTCCTCGAAGCTGCACTCGGCCAGGGCGGTCTCAGTATCGTTTTCCGACGGTTCACTCTTGGACATCTGGTTTCCGGAATTGATTCCTTTTTCTCCGCGCTCTCCGCGCCTCCGCGGTGAAAACTGAGCATGGAAAGCTTCACGTATTTCATGATACCAGTTTGGCCCCCGCTGATGCAGTTACGCGGGCTCGAAAACGCGTTGCAATACATGAGCCCGCGCTACGTTCAGACCATCCAGCAAACTTTGCCTCGCTTGCGCCCACTCGCTGGCAGGCGCACTCAAGCCGACGCGTAAAGTCAGGATCGGCTGGCCCGCTTGGATCGCCAGCGGACTCGCATCGCCGAGCGCTGGAACGTCGGCGATGTTCCACCAGGCTGCGTCACTCAAGGCTGGCTCGCTCAAGGCTTGTCGGCGTTGCAAGGTTTGAAGCGAGTGCCGCTGATCTGGGGACAGTTGCAGATCGCGCTCCGCGTAGAGAATCGCCTTGGCCAGCGTCGCGGGCGTTGCAAGGCGCGGCTTGTCGCTCGGCGCGATGGCGATGCCGAATGCTCGGAGATGAGCCGCTAGGGGCGAGCTTGCCCGATTCGCGGCGCACGCGTGAAGCACTTCCATGCCGGCCGTCCACCGCGGATTGAGCTCGAGCAGCCAGAGCTGTCCTTCGGCATCTTCAATCAAGTCGGCTTGCAGGTATCCGCGATACGCCAGCTCTTCGCCGACGCACATGGCCATCGCCAACAGCACTGCGCGTTGTTCCGGTCGAAGCTCGATTGGACCAAGCGAGCCGCGATAGATGTACGGCTGCGGGCCGGGCCACTGATCGGCCGACAGCGATTCGGTTGCGCCGATGAAGCGAGCACCCGAGTCATCGATGAGAGTCGTCGCGCCGAGCACGCGACCGGCAATGAACTCTTGCCAGTAGCCTCTCGGCGGTTGTTGGATATTGCGCGCAGCGCTCGCCTCGCGCACATTGATGCCGCCCGAGCTGCGGCGCGGTTTGAAGAGGAGAAGATCGGCAGCCCATTGGTCCCTTGTGCGAAACGTCCTCGGCATGCGCAGCCCCGGAACGTGTTCTGCCAGCTTCCGCCAGTAGCGGAGGCTGCGCAAGGTCGCCAGTTGCGAGCGCGTTGGACCGAGCACTCGCCCGTGCTCTGCGAAGTCTGGGCCTGTCAAGCTTGCCACCAGCCGGCCATGATTCTCCATGCCGCCGCCCAGTAGCCAGCCATCGCATGCGACCTCGCGGGCCCGAGCGATGATGTCGTGTGGCCAGCGCTCGGCCAAGTGGCACTCGGCGATGTCGAGCAGGTCTTGATCGCCGAAGGCATCGATCGCCGAGACGGCAAAGCCGAGCTCTGTGGCCGCCTCGGCTAGTGCGCGCGTCGAGTAGCCGACCAGGCCCAAGTTTCTTTTACCGCGGAGGCGCGGAGAGAGCGGAGGATCGCTTGGCACTTACAGAATCTTGGCTTCGGCCATCGCGCGGATGCAGAAGTCGATGTGCTCGCCGAGATCGACGCCGAGCTCTTCGGCGCCGCGGGTGATGTCTTCGCGGCTGACGGCGGCGGCGAAGCTGGCCTGCTTCATCTTCTTGCGAACGCTCGAGGCGGTCAGCCCTTCGAGCTTGCCGGGGCGGAGAACGGCGCAGGCGGTGATGAAGCCGCACAGTTCGTCGCACGCATAGAGCGTCTTATCGAGCAGCGAGACGCGCGGAAACTGATCGGCCAGATAGTCGGCATGCGAGAGGATCGCGTAGATCACTTCTTCGGGATAGCCGCGCTCGCGCAGGATCTTGCTCCCTTCGAGTGGATGGGCCGGCGCATCGGGCCAGCGCTCGTAGTCGAAGTCGTGCAGCAGCCCTACCCTGCCCCAGAGCTCTTCATCCTCGCCGAACTTGCGAGCGTACGCCCGCACGGCCGCTTCCACCGCCAGCATGTGTCGCTTGAGGCTCGGGTTCTTGACGTACTCATCCAACAAAGCCAGATCGTCGTCTCGCTGTGCCATCGCGTTGTCTCCATGCTCAGTTTTTAACGCAGAGGGCGCAGAGAAAAACCTACTTAGCCGACGCCTCGGGCTGGATCGCATGCGGATGATCGGCTCGCATCCACAGCCCGAGGCCTGGGTCGCTGATGTAATAAAACTCTTCGCCGCGGGCATCGACGTGCCAGCCGTCGGTGCGGCCCTCGGGCTGGTAGAGGTTCGTCATCTCGACATGGTCGGCATAGCTATAGCAGACGCTTTCGGTCTCTTCGCGGCTGAGCTTGCCCGGGGCGTAGACGATCTCGAACTGATTCTCCGACGTGCCGTGCATCAGGTGAGCTGCGGCTGAAAGATTGCCGCGAAGGTCGGCGTTGTTCTCGACCTGCTGGAGAACCTCAGGCGTGGTCACGTAACCGTACTTGCGGATGAGGCTGTCGATCTCCAAATCGTCGCCGAAGCGTTCCACACCCGGAGCGATGATGACCAGGCGGCCACCCTTCGCGACCAGCATGCGCGTGCGATAGATTGCTTTGTTGGCCAGCCAGGTCTTCTTGTACTTCTTGCCGCTCATCGTCACGACGACCGTTTTCGGGGCGCGATCGACGACGAAGCAATTGACCTGAGCGGCCAGTTCGCCCGCGGCAAAGAAGGTGTCGTGGCTGTCGCCGGCGAAGAGGCCGCGGAGTTTCTTTTCGCCGCTGGGGAGCGATTCGACGACCGTCAGGACATACATCAGCGGCATGTTCTGGCAGAAGCGATCTTGAGCCTCGTTGAGGATGCGTCGCAGCGGCGTGTCGCAGCGGCCCATCGTCCGCTCCATGCCGTACAGAGCGCTCAAGTAATGACTCTCGTTGATCCCTTCCTTGCCGCCGGTGCCGACGAAGACGTTCTTGTTGTAGTTGGCCATGCCGATCACTTCGTGCGGAACGACCTGACCCAGCGAAAGGATCAAGTCGTGGCCCCCTTCGAGCAGCAAGCGATTGACTTGCGCTTTCCACGGCGCGCGGTAGAGCCCTTCGGTCGCCTGGCTGACAAAGTCCGCATCGACTTCGCCGAGCGTCACCACGTCGTCGCGCCAGCGGTGCACGCGGACGAGCTCGTGCGGCAAGCCCGGGAACATGCGATCCAGTTCGTCGGCCGTCATCGCTTCGTGGGTGCCCAGAGCCGGCATGACGTCGGTCAGCCGATCGCCGAGCATCTGATGAGCCAGGCAAGTCAGATCGCCCGCGCGGCTATCGCTGCGGGTGTGGTCGGGCGGCAAGGCGAGCACGCGCTGCGGATTGCCGCAGTGATCGAAGACCGCTTGCAGCGCATCGCGAAGATCGTCGGCGCCCAAGTCGCTCTGCTTGCCGCCGCGCGAAAAGACAATCGTCATGGTTTGTCTCTAACTGGAACTGACTTTGGAAACCTCTCCGCGCGATTTCCGCGATCTCCGCGGTAAAAAGACGAGAGTTGGTCGCTTACCGTTCGCGGAAGATGATCCGCCCCTTGGACAAATCGTACGGGGAGAGTTCGACGCGGACCTTGTCTCCGGGGACGATTCGGATGAAATTCTTCCGCATGCGTCCGGCGACGTGCGCCAGCACTTCGGTGCCGGTGTCCAGTTGGACTTTAAAGCGAGTGTTGGCAAGGGCTTGGGTGACGGTGCCTTCGACTTCGAAGGCTTCTTCTTTCTTTGACATACAGGTTCCTGAAGGGGTGGGATGCGGACGCGGTGGACCACTGGCGACGGGCTCTAACGGCAAACTTTGTTCATGTTATAAAGGATGAAGGTCCCCGCCGTCCAGGAAGGCAGCCAAGCTGGCGTGGTTTGAGTCGTTGTTTTGCTGTCCCTCCAACGTGCGGAGTTTGATTTCGAGTGGATGCGTTTGTCTTTATCGTTTGCCAGCACGGTGCCGAGCAACCTTTGAAAAAGCAGATGCTGGCCAGCGACAACTGGCGGCTAGCCTTTTCTCGCCCCGGCCTGCTGACGCTCAAATACGTTGGCTCAGCAAAAACAGCACCGCGGCTCGGCAGCCCGCTGGTGCGGCTCTCGGGCACCGGCCTGGGGCCCGTCCGCGGCGAACTGGCCGAGGAATGTTTTCAAAAACTTTGGCAGCTCGCCTTCGAACCCTCCCAGCCGGCAGAATCGCAGCCCGATCAAGGGCAATCTGGTTCAGCCCCGCTCGATTCAGCCCAGCCCGATCAGGCCGAGCCTGCACAAACTCAATCCGAACAAGTCGAGCCCGCACAATCGCAGAGCTGGGACGCGATTCACGTCTTCCAGCGCGATCGAGCCCTGCCGGGCGCTTTTCGCTTTGAACCCGGGCCCAACGAACTGTCCAGCTCGATCGCCGAAGCCCTGCGAGCCTGGCTTGCCCAGCGCGGCGTCAACATTCCGGTCAATCAAGTCGCTCAGCCCGGCCTGCGAGTGCTCGATGTCATCCTGGTCGAGCCCAATCAGTGGTTCATCGGCCATCACACCGTCGAAGCGGTGCACGAACAGTGGCCCGGCGGCGTGCCGGTGATCGTGCCGCCCGCCGAAATGATCAGCCGAGCGTACCTCAAGATGGCCGAGGCGCTGCTGTGGAGCCGCTTGCCGATCGGCTCGGGCGACGCGGTCGTCGAGGTCGGCAGCGCGCCGGGCGGCGCCTCGCAGCGACTGCTCGACATGGGCCTGGCGGTCACTGGAGTCGATGCGGCCGAGATGGACGAGCGGATCGCCGAGCATCCTCGCTTTGAACATTGGCGTTCAAAGGCTGCCGCGGTCAAACGCAAGCTCTACCGCAAGTTCAAGTGGCTGGTCTGCGACGCGAATGTGGCTCCGAATTATACGCTCGACGTCGTCGAAGACATCGCCAGCTTCGACGGCAATCAGATCGAAGGCATGGTGCTGACCTTCAAACTCTCCGACTGGGAACAGCTCGATCATTTGCAGGAGCAACTCGATCGCATCAAGCACTTGGGCTTCAGCCGCGTCGAAGCCCGCCAGCTGGCCCACAACCGCCGCGAGCTCTGCGTCGTGGCCCAGCGCTAGCTCACGCAGGCGGATTTTACCGCGGAGGCGCGGAGAGCGCGGAGGGTTTTCCGTCATTCTTCTCCGCGCTCTCTGCGTCTCCGCGGTAAAAACCTTTCGGTATAATGCGGATCAGGAATGGTTCGCTGGACGGTCGCTGCTCGGGGGCTTGCCCCTGGGGAGAGGAAAGTCCGGGCTTCGCAGGATAGAGCGGTCGGTAACGCCGACCAGCCGCAAGGTTAGGGACAGTGCCACAGAGACTTGACCGCCGAACGGCCAGCCTTTCGAGGCGGGTGCGTGGTAAGGGTGCAAAGGTGAGGTAAGAGCTCACCAGCGATCGAGGCGACTCGGTCGGCTGGGTAAACCCCGCTCGAAGCAAGATCAAACAGAGAGCAAGTGCGTGCAAACGCACGCGAGCTGATCCGGCTCGCTATCGACTTTCGGGTAGATCGCTCGAGGCCGCAAGCAATTGCGGTCCTAGATAAATGACCGTCATCGCCGTCGGCCGGAAAGTCGGCGGCGAGACAGAACCCGGCTTATCGGCGAACCATTCCTGTTTTTTTCTGCGCGTTTTTTCTCTGCGTTTTTCTCCGCGCTCTCGGCGTCCTCCGCGGTAAACCTTCTTACCCGTCGCGGAGGCAATGCATGTTGGCCATCGAGATCCCGGAGACG
>JBQCEI010001124.1:0-2242 GCA_051960375.1 Aureliella sp.
GGCACGCTGACGCTGATTCTGCTCTTCACGGCGATCTTTGCCACGATCTCGATCATCGAAGATCGTCGCGAAGGATTTTTACAGAGCGTGCTCGTGGCTCCCGTTCCGCGCTGGACGATCGCTGCGGGAAAGACCTTGGGCGGCTCGGCGATCGCGTGGGCTCAGGCGCTGATTTTTCTGGTGCTGGCGGCCCTGATGGGCAGCGTTGCCTGGACCTGGCACCTCCTGCCGCTATTGTTACTAATGGCGATGGCAGCCCTGGCCATGACCGCGCTGGGCGTGTTCTTTGCCTGGCCGATGGAGTCGACGCAAGGCTTTCATGCGATCATGAACCTGGTGTTGATGCCGATGTGGCTACTGAGCGGGGCCTTTTTCCCGGTGCCGATGTTATCGGCCGAGAGTCCAGTCGGTCAGACGATCATGCACTGGGTCATGCGGCTCAATCCGGTCACGTACGTCATCGGCGGGATGCGGCACCTCTTGATGCCCGAGGCCAGTCAGTCGGCCACCGCTTACTGGATTCCCAGCGCCTCGGTGTGCTGGAGCGTATCGATACTATTTATGTGCATTACCTTCGCCGCAGCGTGGTGGATCGTCAGCCGCCCCGGCAAAGGAGGAACAACATGAACCGGACCGTTGTAAGCTTGATGGCCGTGTCGCTCGTGGCGGCAGGTATCCTGCTAATCTCGCGGAAGCAAAAGCCTTCGACTCTGCCCGGTCAAGCCGGCGTCGCTTACGTCGAACAAGCCGACGGCACGTTTGCACCGGCCTCCGATGTACGGGCCGCCACGCGGACCGTCGTCCCGGTGCGCAAGCCCAAGGGCTCGGACGAACCGTGGCTCAAAGATTTTGAACTCACCGAGCGCTCGGGCAAGCTGATCAGCAGCGAATCGTTCCGCGGCCAGCCCTACGTGGTCGGCTTCTTCTTCGCCACCTGTCCCTCGGTCTGCGTACGGCAGAACGAAAAATTCAAAACGCTGCAGGATAAATTTAAGGGCCAGCCGATTCGCCTGGTCGAGATTTCATGCGATCCCGAAGTCGATCGCCCCGAAGTGCTGGCCGAGTACGCCGATCGCTTCAAAGCCGACCCCGATCAGTGGCTCTTCTTCACCGGCGAGATGCCCTACATCAAACGCGTCGGCTCGGAAATGTTTTCGATCGGCATCGAGCGCCGCGGGCATCCTGAAAAGTTTGCGCTGGTCGATGCCGATGGAAAGGTCTACGGGTTCTACACCTGGAGTGACCCCGGCCAGTGGCAAGCCTTGCAGCGCGATATGGCGAAGTTGATCGCAGAGGTACCTAAGAAGTGATCCAGTGGTTGCCGCACGTTAACGTTTCGCTCAATGCGCTCGCCTCTTTGTTGCTCATCCTCGGCTTTGTGCTGATCAAACAACGACGCGAGCGAGCGCATCGCAACGTGATGTTGGCCACCTTCGTCGTCAGCGCGGTCTTTCTGGTCTGCTACCTGACCTATCACTTTCAGGTGCCCAGCAAGAAGTTCCCGACCGACACGAGCGTCGCTCCGGTGGAGGCGCGGTACTTCTATTACGCTCTGTTGGCCAGCCATGTGATCCTGGCGATGGCTGTGCCGTTCCTGGCCATCGCGGCCATCATCAACGGCCTGAAGGATCGCCGCGCCCGGCACCGAGCGATCGTCCGCTACGCTTGGCCCATCTGGCTCTACGTCTCGGTGACCGGCGTAATGGTCTACCTGATGCTGTACCAAATCTACGTCCCACCGGCGTAGGCGCGTTCCCTGGACTTTTTTTAACGCAGAGACGCGGAGATTAAGAGCGCAGAGAGGGCGTCTCATTTGTGAAATGCTGTCGACAGCGTCGTCAGGAGTTTTTCCAGACGTGCAGTCGTCAGCGGAGCAAGCCATTGATCGCGCGCGATATAGGAGCGAAAAACAAGCAAATTCAACATTGCGACGACTAATAGGAAAACGAACCATCCACAGCCGAATCCACTGAAGGCTGCAATGAAAGAAGCCCAAGACGGAACGCGAGATTCATCAGCGGCATAGAGATGTCCCTCCGTCCTGAAGAAGCTGTACACGAACCCATGCGTCTTCGTGAAGTACGGCGACGCAATGATCAGCACAAGCCGCGTGACCACGAGCGTCGATGCGCAAAATCCCACAGCTCCGAACAGCAATTCGCACGCGAAGTAAAGCCCAACGGTTCGACACGCTCTGTTGGTTAATCGAGTAATCTCTGATGAGTTTTGACGTTCGTTTGCG
>JBQCEI010001125.1:0-3738 GCA_051960375.1 Aureliella sp.
CTCGATGAACTTTCGCCGACGCTCAGCCCGCTCGAAAGCGTCAAACAGCACGTCACGGCGATCACCAATTTGGAACTCAAACCCGCTTATCCGGGCACGCATGCCACTTCCAACTGCGGCTTCTTGAGTGCTGCCCGGGCCAAGCTGACCGAGAGCACCGACTATTATCTGGGCACGACGGTCGACCAGGTCGCGGCGGCTCAGCTGGGCAAGCAAACGCAGATCCCGTCGCTCGAGCTGTCGATGGATCTCATGGCGACGGTCGGTCAGTGCGACAATGGTTATGCCTGCGTGTACCAGAATAATCTGTCGTGGTCTTCGCCGACGACGCCGCTGCCGAGCGAAGCGCATCCCCGGCTCGTTTTTGAGATGCTCTTCGGCGACGGCGGCAGCGCCCGCGATCGACGCGCGGCTCTGCAAAGGCGAGCCAGCTTGCTGGACTCGCTCAGCGAAGAGATCCATCGGCTCGAGCGCAAGCTCGGCCCAAGCGACCGCGAGCGCGTCGAACAGTATCTGACGACCATCCGTGAAGTCGAGCGCCGCATCCAACAAGCCGAAGCCTCGGTCGATGAAAACCCGTTGCCCGACCTCGACCGGCCGCTGGGAGTGCCCGACGCGTATGCCGAGCACGCGCGGCTGATGTTCGACTTGCAGCTCCTCGCCCTGCAAGGCGACATCACCCGCGTGATCACGTTTCAGCTCGCTCGCGAGACGAGCAATCGCACTTATCCGGAAATCGGCGTCCCCGATCCGCACCATCCGCTGACGCATCATGGCAACGATCCGGAAAAGATTGCCAAAGTCGCCAAGATCAATCGTTTTCACGTTTCGCTCTTCGCGGAGTTTTTGGAGAAGCTCAAAAAGACTCCCGAAGCGGACGGCACCTTGCTCGACCACTGTCTGTATTTGTACGGCAGCGGCATGGGCAATCCGAACGTGCACGATCATACGAACCTGCCGATCCTCGTCGCGGGGGGTGCAGCCGGCAATATTCGCGGCGGGCGGCATATTCAGTTCCGCGAGCCGACGCCGCTGGCCAACCTGCATCTGACATTGCTCGATAAGGTCGGCGTCAAGCTCGATGCGTTTGGCGATAGCGCTGGTACGCTCGATCTGGGCTGAGCAGAAGAGGTTTACCGCGGAGGACGCGGAGAGCGCGGAGGGTGATGGTGCGTGGTGCTTGGTTGATGATGATCTTGGTCTGTGCGGTTTGCGTTTTTCGTTGCGCTGGCGGTTTGGCCGCAGAGCCAATGTTGGCCGATGCAGCCGAGCGGCAGCAATGGAGTGATATTGCAAAGCTGCTCGAGAAGAATGCTGACGTGAACGCCGTGCAGGCCGATGGGATGACGGCGCTGCACTGGGCAGCTTGGCATGACGAGCTCGAGGCCGCGCGGCAACTGATCGAGGCGCATGCCGACGTTCAGGCGGCCAATCGCTACGGCGTCAAGCCGCTCTCGCTGGCCTGCGCCAATGGCAACGCCGATCTGGTCGAGCTTTTACTCAAGGCCGGGGCGGATCCCAACACCGAGCTCAACGGCGGCGAAACGGCGCTGATGACAGCGGCCCGCACCGGATCGTTGAAGGCGGTCAAACTTTTAATCGAGCGCGGCGCGGATGTCCATGCCAAGGAACATCGCGGTCAAACCGCGCTGGTGTGGGCGGCTGCCGAAGGACATGCCGAAGTCGTCGGAGCATTGATCGATGCCGGAGCTGACTTTCGCAGTCCGCTCTCCTCGGGCTTTACGCCGATGTTGATAGCCGCTCGCAATGGTTGCGCTGCGGTGGTGAAGACGCTGCTCGAGCGCGGCGTGGACGTGAACGAGGCCTTGGTCAAAGGCAAGCCAATGGCCCGAGCTCCGCGCAATGGTTCCAGTCCGCTGATTATGGCGATCGACAACGGACACTTCGAACTAGCCCGGATGTTGCTTGATGCGGGCGCCGATCCGAACGACCAGCGCTCGGGCTTTACGCCGCTACATACGCTCACTTGGGTTCGCAAACCCAACCGCGGGGACGGCGAAGATGGCGATCCACCGCCAATCGGCTCGGGCAACCTCGGCAGCCTCGACTGCGCCCGCGAAATTATCGCTCACGGTGGCGACGTCAATGCGCGGCTGGTTAAAGGTTCTGCCGGGACTGGGCAGCTCAATCGCAAAGGGGCGACGCCCTTGTTGCTGGCCGCTTCGACCGACGATCTGCCGTATATGAAGCTGTTAATCGAGCTGGGCGCCGATCCGACGATTCCCAATGCCGATGAGTGCACACCGCTGATGGCCGCCGCCGGCATCGGAGTGTTGGCTCCAGGCGAAGAGGCGGGTACCGAAGACGAAGCCTTAGCGGTGGTCGAATGCCTGCTCGGCTTGGGCGCCGACATCAACGCGGTCGATCGAAACGGCGAAACCGCCATGCATGGCGCCGCCTACAAGAGCTTGCCACGAATGGTCGAATATCTGGCCGCCCACGGCGCAAGCCCTGCCGTCTGGAACCACGAAAACCGATACGGCTGGACCCCGATGGAAATCGCCCAAGGCTACCGCCCGGGCAATTTCAAACCCAACGAAGCCACGCAAGCGGCGCTGCGGAAGGTACTCGGCGAGCAAGCCGTATTTCTCCGCATCTCCGCGGTAAAAAACAGGAGCAGCGAATTACGTCGCGGCCGCTTGATCAGCCGCACAGCCGCGGAGCGAGCGCGTCTGGAAGAAACGGCAGATCTCCTCCGACGGCACGCCCAAGTGCCAGGCGGCAGCCGAGGCGGCCAGCAGGGCCTCGAGCTCGACGTCGGAAATCGTTTCGCACTCGCTTAGATCGATCAGCCGCTCGCGGCCTTCGCCCAGGCGGAGCTGAATCGCGTTATCGATCACCGTCACGACAGGCTGGCCCGCCTGATGATGTTCGACCAAGGCTTCGAGGCGCGATTCGCGGGCGTACAAGATGACGCCCGCTTGGCTCAGCGGCTTCATCTCGAGAACCATCGGGTCGGCGGCATTGAGAACCGCGGTTCCGCCCGGCAGGATGACATCGACCGGCGAGCGAAAGACGCTGAAGACTCGATCGCGGTTGTAGAGATCGAACTCGCCGCCCAAGTGCTGTTCCCAGTCGACGTCGGTGACGATGGCGACATCGGCACGATCGAATTCGATTCCTTCGCGCAAAATGCTGTCGGGCTGCAGTGCGATCACGGCGGCGGTGACTTGCGGATTGAGCAGGATGCGCCGCGTCTGGTCAGCCGAGCTCGCCGTCTCGCGATCGAGCGTTTGGTCGTTGAGGTGCAGTCCAACTCCATCGGACCAACCGACGTTCTCGCCTCGATGGGCGAGGATATCTTTCACCAGTCGCACGACGGCAGCCGACTGCTGCGCGCCGGTCGCGGTGACGATCGGGATGCGTGCGTCTCCCTCGGTGCCAAACATCTGTTCGACGATCGCCTGGCCGACCGGCTGCGGCGAACCTTGGCTGGGCTTGAGGTGCATCAGCAGGCCCGGGCCGGCGTTGACCTCGACGATGGCGCCCCCTTGTTCCTCGAGCGGGCGCGAGATGTCGCTGGTGACGATGTCGATACCGGCGACGTCCAGGCCAACCATTTCGGCGGCGCGCACGGCATGCTGAGCAACCGATGGATGCACCTGGTCGGTGACGTCGAGCGAGAGATTATCGTTGCGCTGAACCAGAACTTCGCGGCCCGCCTTAGGAATGCTTTCGAGGGTGAGGTGCTGCTGCTCGAGGATGATTCTCAGCCCG
>JBQCEI010001126.1:0-2703 GCA_051960375.1 Aureliella sp.
GAGATGCTCCGAGAAGAGATGTTCGCGGACGGCCCGCAACTTCACCGCAGCACCGAGCACGCGCACGCGTTTGAGCGAAGTCACCGCCAGCGTATCGAGCAGAAACGTCAGACCGATGATGTGGTCCAGGTGGGCGTGCGAGAGAAAGATATCCAGCGACTCGCGCGGCTCGGCTCGCAATTGGTTCGTCAGGCCAATGATGCCAGTGCCCGCATCGAGCACCAGCGACAGTTCGGGCAGATAGTAACAAGCGGTTTGCCGCGTGGAGCTGGGGTGATATCCCGTCGTGCCGAGGCAGTGGAGTTTCATGGAGTCGTGCCAGGTGGAGGCGAAATGGGCGGAGTCGCGACCGATGGCGCGGTTCCGGCTGCAGCTGGCGGCGTTCCAAACAACTTTCCAAGCCCGCGCGTGAGCTGCTGTTGGATGAGCCCTTCAGCCGCTTGCGTCACTGCTTGTCGACCGAAATCTTTTAGAAATTGTGCGTCCAACTGCGGGGCTGTCAATGTACCGCGAACCGGGAACTGCAGCACCTGCCCGCGGAGACCAACCAGCAGCGGCGACTTGTCGGCCCAGTCATCGGGGATTGGCATCTGCGTATTCAGTTCGATGCGACCGTCGATGTCGACCGCGCCGGAGCTGACCAGTTGAACGTCTCCTACGTGGAACTTCAAGTCGCGGTGCGTGACGCGGCCGTTTTCCATGCGGAAGGCAATCGCTTGCTGAGGCATCTGCAGCCAAACTTTTTGCGTGCTGACGGCGCTGGCTAGTTCCTTCTTGCGGATCGCATTGACCTGCTGAACGAGCCCGATCACTTGGTTGGCCAGCGGACCAGGTCCGACCGCCGCACTGTGAATGACCAGCCGGCCATCGATGACTTGATCGCGCGGATTGGCGACGTTGAAACGCGCTTCCGTCAGCTCGAGGCTCAAGCGGCCGTCGACGGCGGTCGCTTCAGCCACCAGCGGCGCGACAAACTTCAGCCAGCTTTGGCACATCTGCGGAGTGATGGCGACGTTCTCGAGTACCGTCATCGGTTTCTGGATCAGCACGGTTTGCGGAGCGGTCAAATCGCTCTGCATATCCCAGCGCAGAATGCCGCCGCTGACCGGGATCTCGGCGCTGGTGGCAAGTTGTCCCGCGGCGACGGTGACCGGAACATCGGCCGTGCCGACATCGATACCAACCACTCGAGCTTGCTCCCAGCCGATCTTCGTCGCGGCTCGCAGTCCGGCAAGCGTGCTCCGGGCAGTCGCCGGACCACCCGTCTTCAGTTCAACTTCGACCGGCACCGTCTTTTGACCGACCAGTTGAACGTTGTTGCCGATGTAGGGTTGCAGTTTCGCACCGACCATGGCGGCATCGTAGAGGCACTGACCGCTAGCGCGAATCGTCTGCTCGTCTTTGCCGCTCTCGATCTGCATCGTGCCGGCGTAGTGCATCCACGGCGCCTTCAGTTGCATTGATTCGATCTTGGTGTTGCCGCTGGCCGCATCCCACGCGCCCTTCATATCCGCGGCCAATTCGGCCTCGGACCAAAGCCGCTGCGGCTGCTGGCCGGCAAGCTGCTGAATGATGTCGATTTGGTTGGTCTTGGCATCGAGCTCAAACGAAGCCGCTTGCGAATTGACTTTCCAGCGGACGTTGCCGTTGACTTGGCCCGAGAAGGCGAGCTGGCTTTGCGGCGCCGCTGGCGGAGTGCCCACACCCGGGGGCAACACCAGGCCGCTGCCTGGCACGGCCGGACCCGAGCTTTGCACGTTGCGCATCAGCTGCGCCAAGTCGACGATGAAAGCGCCGGTGCCCGAGCGACTATTATCGCCGCCCGCTGAATCCGCGGCAGACAACGAGAACGAGTGCGCCTGGACAGACAGTTTTTCGATCGCCAGTCGCGTCAGGTCGCTCGTGTCGACCCGACCTTCAAAATTGCCGACCATCTCCGGCTCGATCAGCCGCGACTGACCCGAGCCGAGCTCGAACGGTTGGCTTCGCCAGTTGGCCTGCAGCAGTTCCAGATGCTTGGCATCGATGCGGCCACTCGCGCCGAGCGTGTAATTGCCGGCGAGCGTTGTCGATGGATCGAGCAGCTTGAGCATCACGGCTCGCTTCTGCCACAGTTCGAGGGCGCCTTCGGAACTGACGGTGAATGCCGCCGGAGCGCCGCTGTCGAGCAAGTGCAGCGGCTCGAGCAAATCGAGCTTCAAGCGATCGGCAGCGGCGGCAACCTCTACATGCGCACGCTCGATGCTGGCCAGTTGCGTGTCCTTCAAACGTCCTTGAGCCGAAAAGGTTCCCTTCCAAGCGGGTTCGCGCAGTTCGCCTCCGCCGTTCATGGCGATGACCAACGGCGTGGTAGCGAGCTGACCTTCGGCGGCGATGAGACCGGGCTGGATTTGCGTCCAGCGCATATCGAGGTTCGCGGTGCCGGTCATCGTCGTTAGCGGCAGGTCGACCCACTGAGCCAAGCGCTGCTGCAAGCGATCGAGATTGACTTCACCTTTAAACGTGCCGTCGGTCGGAGAGCCCGCAGCGGTCAATTGACAGAACTCGGCTGAGCAAGTGCCGCTGAGCGCCACTTGGCCGCCCGCTTGCGGCTGCGCGCTGACGGCCAGTTTCAGCGGTTGATCCCAGGTGAGCTGCTGGCCGTTGGCAACTGCCACGAGGTCGCCCAGTTGCAGATCGAGGACGCTCGAGGGTTGGCCGCTG
>JBQCEI010001127.1:0-2646 GCA_051960375.1 Aureliella sp.
GTCCGTGCAACGGCTTCCGTTAACAATTCTCCCGCAGGACCTCCTTTGGCACCGTTCGAGTTTCGGCGGCAAGGGGCGGCCAATCCCGAAGATGCGGCCAAAAGCATGTTTCGCGCCTGCGCCCTGGAGTCGCCACGAGACTTCGTTCAGCATCTGCTTCTGGGCGTGTGCGATAACGAGGTCGACACGCTGCAAAAATTCGCCGAATGTCTGCACACAGCCCGCTTCCACACCGGCGGCGAATCCTTCACGCTCTATGACTCGCCCGCGCGGGTGAATAGCAAGAAGCCCATTCGCGTCATCGCCGCGGCTCCCTTCGATACCGAGGACAAAAAAGTTGCCGCACTCAGGCTGCAGATGATGAGCACATACTACGGCGAGAAGCTCATGGCGGTCGACGTCGTAGGAGAAGGCTACGACGGATGCGAATACCGGATGCGAATCGTGGTGGCGCAACTGGCCGGCCGCTGGTACGCGCTGCCGCGATGCCGAAGCTCGAAGGCTTTTTACGAGATCGCCGACGCAATGGAAATCAGTTCGCGAGCGCTCGCTGAAGCCAAATAGCCGTCCGAGGCCACACTGCCGATCGTGCTGAGCCTCGAGGAAGGAAGTCGCGTGATCCGGTCGCTCTCTGCAATGCTCGCGCTCGTCGACGAGCAGCGTCACCATGCCGCACATGCAGCCTCGACTGCTGAACGGCTCGCCGCCATGTCACGCGGGTTGCGCTGGGTCTTCCGCGCGTTTCGCTATCGACGAACAGGCCGGGTCAGTAAGATAAGGGATCGGACGACCACGATCGGGTATTCTTCTGCGGGAGCCATTGTTTCATGTCCGAGGTAGTTAAAACTCCGGCAGCCGCTGAGCCCTCCGGCGAGAACCCGTATGCCGCCACGCGTCTACACATGCCCGATGAATGTGTGAGTCGGCAAGAAGAAGATATCGCGCTAGCGGCCGAGCTTTTGCAGGCCGGGATCATCAACGACCGCGAGATCGCGGCGGCCATATCGGGCTGGACGATTCACGGCAGCGTAGCGCTCGCCGATTACCTTGCCAAAGGCGGAGTGCTGAGTCCCGAGCAGCTGGAAGTGCTGCGACGACGAGCCGTGGCCCGCGTCGATCGAGCGCGGCGCAGCGTCGTCCAAAGTTCGGAAGCGCCGACAGCCGGCAAGAGCATGTTGCTGGCGACCTTGGAGCGTTTGGACGGTTCAGGCCGCGTCGCCAAGCTGCTCGGCGTCACGGTCGCGGCCAGCGGCGGCGAGAACGAAGCTCGTGTGACCGAGGGTCGCTATGAGCTTATTCGCAAACTCGGCCAAGGTGGACTGGGGCGCATCTGGCTCGCTCGCGACATCAATCTAAACCGACATGTCGCACTGAAGGAGATCAGTCATGCGTCGGACGCCGCCGATGCGCTGGTCGAGCGCTTCAAGCACGAAGCCGAGATTACCGGCCGGCTCGACCACCCAAGCATCGTACCGATTTATCAATTGGGCGAAGACCGCGCGACGAAGCGCGTCTTTTATACCATGCGGTTTCTCGGAAGGACGACGCTTCAAGACGCGATCAATGAATATCATGAGCGGCGGCAGGAGGGAGACGAAGACCCAATGCTGCTCCGGCATTTGCTGACCGCTTTTGTCAACGTCTGTCATGCGATCGGCTACGCTCACTCGCGCAAGGTCATTCATCGCGACCTCAAACCGGAGAACATCGTCATCGACAGCTTCGGTCAGGTGATCGTCATCGATTGGGGCTTGGCCAAGATCATGGACGACACTTCAGTCGAAAGCCTTATCGACTCGGAGACCATCGGCAGCGGTGCCAGTACGAGCGAAGGTCAGGTGCTCGGCACGCCGCTCTACATGGCCCCGGAACAAGCCGCTGGACGACTCGATGAAATTGATGGCAGGACAGACATCTACGGGCTGAAAGCGATACTCTTCGCGATCGTCACCGGCAATGAGCCTCACGAGAAGACGCAAAAGGAATCGGCCGACTCGGGGCTAGGAGCTCGTGGCATGATCAGCGTCATTGCCAGCGGAGTTACCCCTGCGGCGGAGGACGCGAACCCAGACGCCGATCCGGCACTGGCCGCCATCTGCGCCAAGGCGATGGCGCGTCGCCGGTACGCGCGTTATCAGCAGGCGACCGAGCTGGCCGAGGATGTTCAGCGATGGATGGCCGGCGAAAGCGTCTCCGCTTATCGCGAGAAATTCTGGCAGCGCGTCAACCGTTGGGTGGCGCAGCATCAGCGGCTGTCGCAATCGATCGTGGCGGCGGCGATCGTCGTCCTGGTAGCACTGACCACGCTGGCCATGGCTGCCCGCCAAAACGGTTTAGTCGCACGGCACGCCCGCTTCGCTCAAAGGGATAGCAACGGTCGCGAAGTCGAGATCCAGATGCGATACATGTGGACCGAACTGGCGAAAGACTCGCGCCTGCTCGCGTCGCTGCCGCCGATCCAAGGAATCATCAACGCACGCAGTGGCGAGGAAGGCGACGACGAAGACGTTTGGACCAGCCAGTTGCAAACGACGATCGCCGGGATGTTGCAAGCCAATCGAAACTACCTGGCGATCTCGTTTGAAGCGAAACGCGACGATGGGGCTGAAGACATCGTTCGGGCTGAGCGCAATCCCGGCGATCCGA
>JBQCEI010001128.1:0-10053 GCA_051960375.1 Aureliella sp.
AGGTTGACGATGCGCTCGACACCGCTGACCTTGCGCAGCAGCTCTTGAGCGACCTGCTTGTGATAGAAAGTGTCGACGCGGCCGTGCAGGATCACGACCCCTTCATCGTTGGTTCCAGTAACTTCGTGCCCCAAAAAGTGCGGGCAGCCCTTGAGCGCGTGGTCGATGCGAATCTGCAATTCGTCGGTAGCCACGCGGGGAAAGTTTAAAGCAGCAGTGGAGATCTGCGCAACGGGCACGTAAGCACCTTCAACTAGGGGAGTGTGTCAACGCGTTGGGAAGGTCAAGCGATGGCGATACGGGCAAAGAAGAGTTGCGGAAAAGTATCGAACGCTGGTGACCGGAAACTTTGCAGGGAACCATCAAGACGCGCACCAAGGCGCGATTTCGGAACCCGTCTGCAACGCGTATGCCTTTCGAACCGATTTTGCGCAGGGCGATAGAACTTGGTGATCGACTCGATGAGGTGAGCACCGGCGGTCCGGATGCAGCGACCCAAGCAGGTCGCGGTTCTGATCGAGCGCTCAGGTGCACGCCCGCAGCGTTTTCCCCGACGTTCAGCAGGAAGCTTCAAAGCGATATCGCGCAAGCAAAGCTCGTCGGCGCTCGGCCAGCGACGGATGCAGCCAGTACAGCCGCCGCAGATCCGCGTCTTCGCCGTGCATCCGCATCAGCGCCGAGACAAGGGCGGCTGCCGCGCGGTCTGGTCGATCGCCTGCCCACCGGCATAGGCGGCTGGCTTGCCGGCAGGCGTCGCTGTCCGCATCCAGCTCGCACCACCGCGACGTCCAGCTGAGCGCCATCAGGATCATTCCTCCCAAGGCCAGCAGAGCGGCCCGCTCGAGCCACTGTTGCCACTGGGCAGCGCCCGCTCCAGCTCCGTTCCAGCCGATCCAGCCGCTGGTGATCGCCCACAGGATGCACGCTCCGCACAGCAGCAGCGCCGCGATCCGCCACCACGCATGGCCGCGCCGCAGGTGAGCCAGCTCGTGCAGGATCACCATGTCGAGCTCTTCAGTCGGTAGGTCGCGGACCACCGCCGCGCCGAGCCAGAGCTGCCGGGCTGGCGGCACCCAGCCGACCAGCGCCGCCCCGTGCCAGGCTTGACTGCCCGAGATACACAAGACCGAGGGAGCGCGAACATTGAGCTCGCGGCAGAAATCGGCCACGCGAGGCGGCACCGGCGAATCGTTCTCAAACGGCCGCGCGCCCATCCAAGCCCGCATCCACACCGGCGAAAGGGTCAAACAGACGACGCCCAAAATTAAAACCGCCGCCAACCCGCGAACGCTCGGCGAAGCTGCAGCCGCCCAACGATCGAGCCCATCGATACAGCCGACTACCGCCAGCACCGGCACCAGGCACATAATCACCGCCCCGGTCCCCCCGAGCCGCACGCGCTCCGTCCACAGCCTCAGAAGGCCCGGCTGCGTCCCATGCACGCTTGTTGCGTTTGTCTTTGCGGAACCGCGCGACCGGCCGTGCAACGAGCGCCCACTGAAGTTCCCAGTCAAGTAGTGCTCCAACTGGGCGGCGCTCAGGTCGAGCGCGAAGAGAAATGCGAGGCTCGGCGCGAACCATACCATCAGCAGCAGCCAGTGCGGCCAGTGCTGGCTGTAAAGATGCGCCAGCGAGCCGACCCAGCCGCTGGCCGCCATCGCCCACGGGAGCGAGCCGACCCACAGCCACTCGACCAGCGTGCGCTGCGATTCGAATCGTTGCCAGACGCGGGCTGGCGTGCTGGCGGGAAGTCGCAACGTGGCTCCCACCGCGCACAGTTTGCCGAGCAAGCTAAACGCTACGCAGTAACCGATGACGAATTGAACGCTCGCGCGCTGCTCGCTCGCCGAGCCCTGCTGAGCGAAATGCGCGAGCAACACGGTTGTCAGAACCAGGCAGAAGCCACGCAGAGTCATCATGGGAGCGAGCGCTATGAAAACGGTCAGCACAACCAAAGAGAACAGGCCGGCCGTTCAGAGTACACGCTCAGCGCCCACCGGCGCACCGGTCGACCCCCACAAGCAGCGGCGCTCGAACGATTGCGATGCCGATCGTATTGACTGTGTGGTTTTTACCGCGGAGACGCGGAGTGCGCGGACGAGGCTACCGTACGAACTTAAAACTTCCGCTTCTCCGGCTTGGACGGCGCAGCTTGTTCGCCGCCGCCAAACATCTTGAAGGGCAACTGGAAGAGGTCGAAGTTCAGCGTCGGCAGCTCGGTCTCGTCAACCGCTTCGGGCGGAAGCGGCTGGCGCTCGACGTCGACGGTACCGACCACGGCCACGCGGTCGGGCAATTGAGTCAGGTGCAGTTCCGAACCGCGGAACCACTTGAGCCATGGAGCGATGTAGTCGGGTGGCGGTCCGATCGTGCCGTCGGGTTGCTGCACTTCGCTGGCCCAGGCGGTGCTGGTCCACCAACCGTCGGGCGATCCGGGTGACTGCGGCGTGAATACAAACTTGCCACCCATCGGACAGTTCAGACGCACATCGAGCATCGTTTCGGCAATGCTCAGCGCTTCGGGGCCGGGGACTTTCAGTTGCTGATGGATCGCATCGAACAGAGCCGCGTTGCCATGCGATGCGCGGGCAGCTCGCTCGTACCACTGATCGTTGATCCAGCCGCTCAGCCGCGAGCCCGACAAGTTACGCACGGTCAAACGCACCTGGGCAGAGTCTTCGACTTTGACCGGCGCCAAAGTCGCCAGCACGTTCTCCAGAATTGAGCGATCGAACGACAGCACGCTGAAGCCGCCCCCTTGCCAGCGCCACAAACCGATAAAGGAGCGAGCGAATCCCGCCGGATCGACCACCGCCGCGCCGAACCCGAGCGGCAACTGATCGAGATAGCCCGGCCGCGGATAAGCCCCCAAATAAGCCGGTGCGGCTCTGAGGGCGCGAAACGTTTTAATCAGCCCCTTGGTATCGCCCGGCGAGGGAGGCACCATGTCCTTGATGCCTCCGAACAGATGATACGGTTGGCGCGGTGCGGCTAGCGGCGCGGTGCCGTTCATCAGCGCTTGCACGGAGATGACGTCGTCGGGCGGAGTGGCGATCGCCACCGGCGCTGCCGGGGCCAGCAAGTCGGCAATCCAGCCGTACTTTTCGCGTGCAAACGGCGCCATATACGCTTCCAGCGCGACGCGTTCACTTTGCGGATCGCCTGCGGCTTGAAATCGCCGCAGCGCAAACATCATCGGATCCATCTGCTGCCACTTGGTGCCGTAGAAATCGGCCAGCCGCGTGTAGCGGGCGGCCTCCGACGGGCTGACCTCAGTGACTTCCACATCGACGATCGGCAAGAAACTGCCGCGGGCGCCGCGGAGCGAATCGATCCACTTGTCGTCGGTGCGCAGCGTGCGGGCCCCGTCGGCTCGCTCATCGAACCACGCGGGCAACAGGCCCGACGATTTGAGGGCCGGGATGTCCTGGGCAACGCCTTCGGCCTCAGCGGCGCGCGAGGCGACTTCGGCAACTTCGAGGTGCGCGATCGCTTCCAAGCGTCGATGCAATTCGATCTGATACTGCGGGCTTACCAGGCCGTGAAAAAACTCGGGCGAAAAGAAGGCGAACACGCTGTAGTTGTTCGTCCCGGGCATCCACACGCGCGCCCAGCGGAACGCATCGGTGGAAGCGAGCGAGGGCTCGCCCGCGCCGGTCTGCAGAAAGCGCTCCGCGAGATTGCGGCTCGTCGTTAAGAAGACATGGTTGCCGTCGGCGATCAGAAACGAACGGATGCGATTGTCGGGCGTGCTCAGGAGCGAAACATCCTTGCCCGCGATCTTCACCGTCTGCACCGTGGCGTCGGAAAATTTGTCCAGGGCTTGCCGCCGTTCGCTCTCCAGCGACGAGATCAGCAACGACTTGTTCGATGTTTCGAACAGCACCCCGAGGCTGGCACCTTCTTTCATGTACAGATCGCGGCCGACGATCGCCATGTCGCTGATGATGCGATCGCCGAACATCCTAGCGACGGCGGTCAGTCGCGTATTGAGCATGCGCTCCATGCGCTGCGTGGTCTCGTAGTTGAAGCCGCGGACCAAGACGATCTGCGCCAGGTCGCCGCCGCTGCGGGCCGAGAGATCCTGAAACCACAGATAGTTGGCGAACGAGCCAAAGCGCAGATAAAAACATTCCGGCGGCACGCGCGTCGCCAGCGATTCGACGCTGACGCCCGCCGGCGGCTGCGGCATGACCAGCGGCCCCCACTCGGGCGGCGCGGGCAGAGGCAAGTTCGCTTGCCCGTCATCGGTCGGCTGCGACAGCGTTTGCTCGAGGATCTCATCGCGCAGCGGTTCGATTCCCGAAAGCAAGGCCAGCGTACCGAGCGGCTCGACGAATTTCTTCTTGCGCGGCGGCTCGGCGTCGGGATCGTCTTTGGGCAAAGGCCACGGAAGATCCAGCCGCTGCGAGAGCATGTGGACCAGATACTCATGCAGCAGTTGCGGATGATCGCCGGTCCGCTGCACGCGCTCGACCTGAGCCGCAAAGACGCGCCACCAATCCTCGAGCAGAGCGCGATGAGCACTGGGCGCCACTGCGGCGGCCGCTGCCGGCACGCCGGGAGCCAGGGGCGCAGGCGGCGCGACGGCTCGGTCGGCCGTCGGCGTGACGGTCAATTTCTGATTGACATCGCCGGCCAGCTTCAGCTCCAACGGCCCCTCGCCGCGGAATAGGCCAGCCACGACGATGGCCACCGCGACGCGTCGCGATCGCTCGCCGCGAATGACATTGCGCATGCGATCGATCAGGCCGCCCGGCCGCAGTCTGCCGGGCAGCGGCGGCGGTGGCTCGACCACTTCCATCGTGCGCACCGCGGTCGCAGGATAGAAAATCCGGTTCTGATCGTCATCGATCAGCACGCGCACATGTTCCAGCTGCAGCCCCTGCGGAACGGGAACTTCCGCCACGAAGACTCCGAACGGCTCGCCATAAACCGCCACGGCGGGCCGCGGCGACTGAGCCCGGGCAGGGCTGGCCGCGGTGGTCAGCAACAACAGTGGCAGCATGCAAGCGAGCGCGGCCAGCGACCAACCGCTCGTTCGATGAGAGTCCAGGCGATCATTCATAGAATCACGCATTTGCGATGCGCATCGATGCACCGAACCCCAGCCGCATCGGCACTGCCGCTGGGTTTATGCCAAAGCCAAGCCTCGATGCTGGTATTAGTCGGGAACGAGTACGAATGGCCAACAGGCTTAATTATCGCCCCTGCGTCCGATGTTGCCACCCCGCCCAACCCCCTGCGATCTCCGCGCCCTCTGCGTCCTCCGCGGTAAAAAAAACGAACCGGGAAATTACCAGGCGGCATGCAGCCTGGCAGCGGTAAGCGTATTGCGAAGGAGCATGGCGATCGTTAGCGGCCCGATGCCTCCGGGGACCGGCGTGATCGCCGAAGCGACCGATTGCAGCCCGTCGAAATCGACATCGCCGACCAGGCGATCGCCGACGCGATTGATGCCGACATCGACGACCACGGCCCCCTTGGTCACCATCTCGGGGCGCACAAACTGCGGCTTGCCGATCGCCACGATCAAGATGTCGGCCAGCCGCGTCAGTTCGGCCAGATCGCGGCTTTGGCTGTGCGCGACCGTGACCGATGCATTGGCAAAGCGCGGCCCGAGGCCGTAATCGCGCTGCATGAGCATCGAAGCCATCGGTTTGCCGACGATCTCGCTACGGCCGACGACCACAACATGCTTGCCGGCTGTTTCGATATTGTAGCGAGCGAGGATTTGTGCCACCCCATGCGGCGTGCAAGGCAAGAATCTCGGCCTTCCCTGCGAAAGCAGTCCGACGTTCTCCGGCGCAAAAGCATCGACATCTTTCAGCGGCGTCACCGCATCGAGCACCGCTTGGGCGTCGACCTGCTTGGGCAGTGGCAACTGGACCAGGATGCCGTTGACGAAGCGGTCGGCGTTCAGTTCGCCGAGCAGCTCAACCAGCTCGGCGGTCGTCGTGCTGGCCGGCAAGCGTATCAAGCGGCTCTTCATGCCGACGTTGGCACAAGCGCGCTCTTTGTTGCGGACATAGACCTGGCTGGCCGGATCCTCGCCGACTAGCACCGCCGCCAGCGTCGGCGTGTGGCCCGTCTCGGCGACGAACTGAGCGACTTCTTGCCGAATCTCCCCGCGGATGGCCTCCGCGGTTGTTTTTCCGTCGAGTAGAATTGGGGACACTGGGTCTATCCTGTTGATGGCGGTTGGCCTGTTGATGGCAGCCGGAACCTATTGACTGATGAGGGTGGATCTTGCGAAGGCTGGCTTCGGCGCAAGGAACGCCGGAAGGTCTCCCTCATGTTCTAGCGTCTCATCGCGGAGTCGTCATCTCCTCCGCGAGCAGCGGTTATGAGATTGGTAAGTTATGCGCGTAGGTCTCTTTGTTCCCTGTTACATCGATCAGTTTTACCCCGATGTAGCGATGGCTACGGTCGATGTTCTGGAACAGCAAGGCGTCGAAGTGGTCTATCCCGAAGGGCAAACCTGCTGCGGCCAACCGATGGCCAACACCGGCTGCATCGACGACACGCGTCCGCTGGCCGAACGGTTTGTCGACATCTTCTCCGAATTCGAGCATATCGTCAGCCCGTCGGGCAGCTGCGTGTCGATGGTCCGCAACCACTACGAAAGTTTGTTCCACCTCGACCCGCGATACGAACACGTGCAGAAGCACACTTGGGAACTGTGCGAGTTTCTGGTCGATGTGCTCCATGTCGAACGCATCGCGGCGCGGTTTCCTCACCGCGTGAGCTTTCATGCCAGCTGCCACGGCCTGCGCGAATTGCGACTGGGCGCTTGCACGGAGCGGATGGGTCCTCAAGTCGACAAAGTAAAGAACTTGCTTCGCACGGTCGAAGGCATCGAACTGGTGGAACCATCGCGGCCCGATGAGTGCTGCGGTTTCGGCGGCACGTTCGCCGTGGCGGAAGAAGCGGTCTCGGTGCTGATGGGAGCCGACCGCGTGGCCGACCACATTCAGACGGGAGCCGAAGTGATGACGGCAACCGACAGCAGCTGCTTGATGCACATGGAAGGAATCATCCGCCGCCGCGGCTTGCCGATTCGCACCATGCACGTCGCCGAGATCTTGGCCGGCCGCGAGATTCCCGCTTTGCCAGCGAATCGCAGTGCGAAAGGAGCCGCAGGTTCGAAAGGGGTCGCAGCGAAGTAGCCGTATGCCTGGTCCCTTGTCCGAGCAACTTGCACAGCGTTACTCACTGCAGCTGACCGCCGATTGGAGCGCGTGGTTCGACGATTGGGCTCAGCGCGGTCTGCTGGCCGGACAGTTCCACGTGCCGATCGATGTAGCCGAACTGCTCGAACCGGCGCCGCTCGACCTGTGGCCGGGCTTCATGCTGCCCGACATGCTGCCGATCGTCAGCAACGACTACGGCGATTGGTGGTGCGTGCGAGTCGGCCGCGACAATGAAATTGCCGAAGTCGTGCAGTGGCTGCACGGTGGCGGCGACTGGTTGCCGGTGGGGGCCAACATTGCCGAGGCGGCATTGTGGGATTATCTGCAGCGCTGGCGAGGTTCGTCGATCGGCGCGCAGCCGGCGGCGCACGAATATCCGCTGCGCACCGATCCGGCCGCTTCTTCAGCCGGCGCGCGCGGCCAGCTCGAGAACTGGTTGGCCGGCCCTCTGCAAGCCCGAGTCGAAGAACTGCAGCATCTGCTCGACACGGCCGAGCGCGGCGAATATCGTCTCGCGCTCGAGTACATGCTCAGCCGCAACTGGTCCGCCAGCGCGGTTGCATGCGAACTGACTGAAGTGGCCCTGCAAGGCTCGCTGGCTCTCTTGGCCGACAGCAAACTGGCCAAGCTCTGCGGCATCAACTGGACGCCCGAGTACACGAGCTGGCTGTTCGACACGACGCGCATTCCCTCGGATGCTCAGTCGCTGCTGTGCGAGATCAATCCCGATGTTCAGTTTGGGCAGGACTGGCGCTCGGCGGCAATGTGGGCTGAGCGAACGCGCGTGCTGCGTCCCGATCTGAGCTGGGCCGGCGACATCGCTGGCTGGGCCGCGGAGCGCGACGGCGATGCGGAAGCGGCGATCGAACGCTACTTTGCCAATCGCCATGCCTCGGCCTTCACCGATCAGTCGGTGCGGCTGCGCAGCCACTGGTTTCCAGAGCGATACGGCAAATTCTCCACCGCTCAGCTAGCGCGTTTGCATGATCAGCTGAGCCCCGAACAAAGGAGCGATGCTTACTTGCAATTGCTCTGGCATGAGCCGGCCCAGCGGACGCGAGCCGCCGTTCGCGATTACTGGCTGGCCGAGGGTCAGCAAGCGCTCGACCGCGGCGAGCACGCCAAGGCGTATACTTTTTTCATCAATGCCGGCTGGGACTTGGGCGCCGAACGCCTCTCCGACTACATCGAGATCCTCGAACGCCTGGCGGGCTGCGCTGAGATGGCAGGCTGGTCGGCGCGAGCTCAAGTCGCTTCCACGCACGCCGAATGCCTTCGCCGACGACTGCCACCGACGTAGACCGTCAGCAATGTTTCATCCTCCGCGTTTCTCCGCGTCCTCCGCGGTAAAAAATCGAGCCATCAACTTACGAGAGCGAACCACGCGTGAAAGCTGAAATCATTTCCGTGGGTGACGAGATGACCAGCGGCCAGCGGCTGGATACGAACAGTCGCTGGCTCAGCCAGCAACTGGCCGATCTCGGAGTGGCCACCGTGCGGCACACGACCGTCGCCGACGACTTGGAACTGAACAAGACTGTCTTTGCCGAAGCGGCCCGAAGAGCCGACATCGTGGTCTCGACCGGCGGCTTGGGACCGACGCTCGACGATCTGACGCGCGACGCCTTGGCCGCGGCCTTCGATGCGCCGCTGGAGCTGCACGCCGAATCGCTACAGCGCGTCGAAGAGATGTTCGCCAAGCGCGAACGACCGATGCCCGAGCGCAATCGCGTCCAAGCGATGTTGCCGCGCGGCAGTCGTGCGATTCTCAATCCGCACGGCACTGCGCCGGGGATCGAAATGTCGATACCGCGCGAGGCCACCGCGCCGTGCCGCATCTTTTCCTTGCCCGGCGTGCCCGCCGAGATGGTGCAGATGTGGCACGATTCGGTCCGCCAGCGGATCGTCGACCTGCTTGGCCCGGACCGCACTCCGTGGATGTTTCACACAGTAAAAATCTTCGGCATCGGCGAAAGCGACGTCGAAACGCGGCTGCCCGATTTGATGCGCCGCGACCGCGATCCGCGCGTCGGCATCACGGTCAGCCGCGCGACGATCTCGCTGCGCATCGCGGCCCAAGCGCACAGCCAAGAAGAGTTCTCACAAAAGATTGCGCCGACAATGGCCGAGATCGAAGCGGCCCTTGGCATGCTGATTTTTGGCAGCGGCGAAGAAGAACTGCAGCACGCGGTCTTGAGGCTGCTCGATGCTCGCGAGGCAACGCTGGCCGTCTTGGAAATTGGGGCAGGGGCGTTGATGAGCAACTGGTTGCTTGCGGCCAGCGCCGCCTATCGCCCCGGCATGGTCACTTGCCTGGCCTGCGACTCACTCGCTCACGCAGCCAGCATGCTCTCGCGCGTCCAGCCGCAGGGAACCGGCCGAGCCGACGAACTGACCACCCTGCCGGCCTTGGCCGATTGCTTGAGGCAAACCTTCAAGGCCGACATCGCGCTGGTGTGCGGAACTTATGTCGGTCCCGACGAACTGGCCAGCGCGAATCCGAAGGCCGAGGTTCAAGTCGCCATCGCAGCGTTCAACCAGCAACCCGAGGAGAAGACGCGGACCATCATCGGCCACCCCGACATCCTCAACGACCGAGTCGCCAAAACCGCCCTCGACACCCTGCGCATCATGCTCGTCCGCATGCAGTGACCGCCTGCTGTCCTCGTTCCCAGGCTCCGCCTGGGAACGCACTGTCTTGCAGGCTCCGCCTGCTCTGAACCCCGTCAATGAACATAGCAAGCGGTCTAAAGTCCCGGCAGGGACGACAGCCCCAAGCCGGCGGGGCGAGGCGCCGGGGAGGGGGGGGAGGAACTGTTAAAAAAATAACCAATTGTTGTAAGCTACAATTTTTAAACAT
>JBQCEI010001129.1:0-10667 GCA_051960375.1 Aureliella sp.
GGATCATCTGTTTGGCTCGGTCGCCATGATGAGTTTGACGGATGGAGTAGCATCGCAGTTCTGGCTGTTAGGGCCAAAGGCACGCGATTCCTTAGCCCAGCCCGGCGGGCTGGGATACCGCGGACGCGAAGCGATCCCAGCCCGCTGGGCTGGGCTAAGGGATTACGGACCTTTGGTCCTCGAGACTCGGATCACTTTAGCTCAGTTACCATAAACGACTATCAAAACTCATAAGGGGCCGCTCATCTCTCATAGGATAACGTTCGCGATTGCCGCACGGGGTGGTGCTGCCCTTCGAAAACACTCGATTCGCCCCTTGGGTGCGCGGCATCGCTTGCAACGTTAGTACACGCCGACGCCGGGCAGTTGTTGTTCCAGCCACGCGCGTGGATCTGGGGCGACGTCACCAATGTAAAGGTTTTTTAGGGCCGGCAATTTTCTAAGGGAAGTGAGCCCGGTCTCGGTTACGGGCACACATAAATAGAGAGTATCCAATTTCTTCATCGCCTCGAGATGTACCAGTCCAGCCTCCGTAATGCCGGTATTGTGTACCGTAAGGAGTCGAAGTTCCGTCAAACCGGAAATGTGCGGTAAGCCGGCATCGGTGATGCGAGTGCCCTCGAGGCTCAACTCGCGCAGTTGGGTGAGTTGGCCAATAGGGATGAGCCCATCATCACCCACTTTGGTTTGTACGAGAGTTAGCGCGACAAGCTTGCTTAACTTAGTCAAGTGCTGCATGCCCGCCGATGTAACTCGCGTTCCCAAGAGGTTGAGCTTTTTGAGCCGTTCAAGCTGCGCGACATGACACAGTCCTTCATCACCGATCGAAGTGGCACGGATGTCGAGTGATTCAAGTAACGGAAATCGAGAGAGATATGCAAGCGAGTTATCGGAAACCCGCGCTCCCCACAGCGTGAGACGTCTCAGTGCCGAAAGTTCTCCGATGTGTCTCCAAATCTCGTCGCTGACAGGGCACTCCGAGAGCACGAGTTCGGTCAGCCTCTTGAGTTGCTCAAGCTGCTGAAAATCTGCTTTTGTAAGTCGACGATCTGACAAGAACAGAAAGGTGGGGATTCCTTCGGAGTTGAACTTTACTACCGCGCCTGGAATTCTATCGAAGTGAGCGACCGCTTCGTCAGCACTGGGTTCCATCGCAATTGCGTTAACTCCGCAGGTAGAAAGCAGCATCGCGAGTAGCACGAGAAATCGCATAGCTTTCCAGTCCGGGCGTGCTGATCATGAGCTGATATGTTGTTCGACACCGGACTTCTTAATGAGCGGCCCTGTCAGGGCCGACATCCCGCGTGCCCGATTACCCAGGGCTACGTCGGCCTGCGGCCTCCTTGCCCTGGGCTGACATAGGCGACCTTACAGGTCGCAAGACCCAAACAGCCCAAAGACACCAAGGATAAGTCGGTTTGCTTAGTGCCTTTGTGTCTTCGTGGTTCAATCGATTGGAAGCGGTGCGTCAGCGCGTCTTCAGCTCGACCGCGGCAGCTTCGGCTCCGTCGGTGAGGACCTGGCAGCCGAAGGTCGGGCCGACTTCTTTTACTTTCATGCCGAGCACGACGCGGTGCTTGCCCGCCGACAGGCTGACCAGTTCGTCGCGGGTGGGCGTCGGTCGCGGTCGGCCGTCGAGCCACATGGAAAAGGTATCCGGCTGTGCGGTGAATTCAAAGCGCACCGTGCCAGCCTTTTGGCAATCGATGTCGAAACTGGCAAAGACCATCGCCGGGACTTCGCGATGAGGCTGAAAGACCGGCGCTTCGTCCAGCGGCAGCAAGCCGGCGACGGTGCTCGGCAGCGGCGCCCAGTTGAGCTGCGGCGCGTCGGAGGCGGCCGAATCGAGGCTCGTGCGATTGAGCAGCGTGTTGGCTTCCTGGCTCCAACTCAGCACCGACCAGTTGCGGACGCGCGGCGCCGTGTCGACGGTGAACTTCGGCGACCGCCCGAGCTCCATCAAGAACCGCGTCAGGTCGACCAGCTCTTGTTCGGTCAGCGTATCGACCAGGCCGGCGGGCATGATCGAGCGGCCGGGGTTGATCGATTCGATCGAGTCGGTGGCCAGCGTCTGCTCTGTGCCGTCGGCCATCACGAGCCGCAGCTCCGTGTCGGTGCGAGCTCGCTGCAGACCGCTGATCACGCGGCCGTCGTCGGTCAGCACGGCCAGCGTTTGAAAACCTTCTTTGAGCTTCGCGTTGGGATCGATGAGCGACTGCAGAATGTACTCGGGAGTCGAACTGCCGCCGAGGCTAACGAGGTTCGGTCCAATCGCGGCGCCGCTTTGCCCGATCGCATGGCAGCGGACGCATTGCAAACGAGCCTGGCGATAGATCGCTTCGCCGCGAACCGGATCCCCTTTTTTGGTCGCCTCTTCGATGATCTGCTTGGCCCACTGATCGGACCACTTCCAGCCGAGCGAATCGATGTGCGTGGCTGCGGCGACTTCGCTGAGGAGCGCATCGTCGCTGCCCGGCGCGTTGCGTAGAGCGGCGATCAGCGTGCGAGCTCCGTCGGCTTTCCACTGGACGCCTTCGAGCTTCGGGAGCGCCTTGCGGATGGCCGCGATGCCGCCCGAGCGGGCGACCAGCGCCGACACCGCGGTCTCGCCGGCCGCTGCTTCGCTGGCATCTAGTCGAGCCAACAAACGCAGCGTCATCTCAGCGGCCGCGCCGCCATCGAAGATGCTCAGCGCGGCCAGGGCTGCTGCCCGTGAGGCTGCCGGCGCATTCTGGTCGGCTGCCCGCTCGCGAACGAACTTGTGCGATGGTTCGCCGGGAATGCGGGCTAGCGCCGCCAAGCCGCGAGCATACAGGCCGGCGTCTTGCGTGACTGCGTCCGATGAGGTCCACTCCTTGAGCGTCGGCACGCACTGCGTGCACCGCCAGTAACCGGCCAGGTCGGCCAACTGCGCGCGATAAGCGTTTTGCAGAGCAGCCTCTTCGGGCTTGCCTGTATCGCCGGTCGTTTCGAGACTGCGCTTGAGGGCCGCTTCCAGCAAGCCATCGCTGCTGCCGGGTTTGACGTAGCGAGCTTGCGTGATGCGGCCGAGCGTTTCGAGATACGTCGTGCGCTCCGCCAGGTTCGGAATGTCCTTGGTCGTCGTGATCCATGCGACCAGACTGTCGAGCACATCGGGGCCGGCTTTCTGGGCAACGAGTTCCACGACCGCTTCGGTCGAACTTTCGGCGATCTTGCCAGTGCGAAGCAGTTCGGCCAGCGGACGGGCGATGTCGGCTTGCGTGGCCGCATCGGCTAACAACCGCAGCTTGGCCAGATCGTCTTCGACATTGAGCTGCCCTTCTTCGAGGGCTTTGAGCCAAATCGGTTCGGTCGAGCGGGCCGCATTCCACAGAGCGAACTTGAGGAACTGATCCTGATCGGGGCGCGAGGCAACTTCCAGCAGATGCTTCACCGCCGAAAGCGTTTGCATCTGACCGAGGGCGATGACCGCTTCCAAAACGACCTGATCATCCGAGTCGGTCACCGCCGCAGCCAACCAGTGAGCCGCATCGGACAGCGAATCGCGCAAGCGACCGACATAGCGAATCGCCACCGCGCGAATGCGGGGATCGTCGGCCTGGCGCAGCGTGTCGAGCAAAGGAGCGTCGACTTCGCGGGCGCACAGCTTCACCCACAGGCACTCGAGTTGCCGAAGCTCTTTTTCGTTGGAGTCGTTCGCCGAATTGACGAACTTATCGAGCGCTGCTTCGCGTTTGTCATTCGGCCGCTTTGCCAGCTCCATGCGCGAGAACTGCCGCACCCACAGCGCCGAGTCGCGCAGCAACTTGCATAGAGCTTCTTCGCTGAGACTGTCGTAACGCGGCGCGGTCAGCGGCTTGCGCCCCTTGGCGGTGATGCGCCAGATGCGGCCGTGCTCGGTATCGCGGCGCGGGTCGCGGAAGTCGACTTCGCCGTGCTGGATGATCGGGTTGTACCAATCAGCGATATAGATCGCTCCATCGGGGCCCATCTTCACATCGATCGGACGGAAGGCCACGTGCTCGGTGCGGATCAGTTCGGGCAACTGCACGCTGCGATATCCGCTTCCTTGCCGAGCGATCTCGAAGAGGCAAACGCGGTGCGAGCGGAAGTCGTTGGTCACGAGGCGTCCTTGCATCGGGCCGGGCATTGCTGCGCCGCTGACGATTTCCAGGCCGCAATGTTTCGGGCTGCCCGGATTCAAACCGCTGACCCAGCGAGTCGCGCCGGGCGAAGTTGCAAAGACCGAATCGGGAAAGACGTAGTTGATGCCTTCGAAGTACGCGCCGTCGGTAGCCAGCGATTGACCGAACGGATTGATGACGTGCCCCCAAGGATTGACGAATCCTTTGCACAGCACTTGCAGCTCCATCGACCCGGGATCGAATCGCCAGATGCCTCCGCCATCGAGATGCTTGACGCCGTGCGGCGTTTCGATGTGGCTGTGGATGTAGATCGACTGATTGAGGTACATCCAGCCATCGGGGCCCCAGCGCAGCGTGTGCAGCAGGTGGTGCGTGTCCTCGGTGCCGAATCCGCTGAGCACCGTGCGGCGTCGATCGGCTTTGCCGTCGCCATCGGTATCGGTCAAGTGAATCAGTTCGGTACTGTTGGCGACATACGCGCCGCCGTCGCCGGGAAGGACGCCAGTCGGGATGAGCAAGTCATCGGCAAAGACCGTGTGATGTTCCGCCACGCCGTCGCCGTCGCGATCCTCGAGCACTACAATCTGATCGGTCGGCTTGGCTCCCGGTTCGATCTGCGGATAGTTGCGGCTCGAGGCGACCCACAATCTGCCGCGCTCGTCGAAGTTCATGTGGATCGGCTTGGCAAAAGCCGGATCTGACGCGTACAGATTGACTTCGAATCCATCGGCGACATGCATCGCAGCCCGCTCGGCTTGCGGATCAGGCTTGGGGATATCGCGCAGGTCGCGCTGGGCATGAGCGCAGTTGGCCGCGCCTGCGCACACGAAAAACATTCCAACAATCCGTCCAGCCGCCCAGAGATGTGACTGCCGTGTTGTCCGAGATTGCGTACGGTTTGAAGCGAGATTGCTCCAAGCGCTCGGACCAGCGGTAAACGACATTGCATTACGCTCCACAGTTGTATGGATATATCCAGCACCGGCACCACAATGGCGTTCGGTACCGTGCGGGGAACCGGGGGCTAACGCCCGCCGGCTGATGGGCTGGTGACATGGTTGACTAGACGCTCAGTTTACTTGAGTTTCGATAAGTATGGGAACCTCGTCACTCAGGCAGGCGCTGAATTCATCGACCTGTAAGGAGAGCCTATATCAGCCCTGGGCAAGGCGCCGGCAGGCGGCGCAGCCCTGGGTAAACGGAACTCCATGCCGGCGGCGCGAGCCGCCGGTAGAACCGGCTCGTTCCCAGGCTCTGCCTGGGAACGCAATGTCTTGGAGGCTCCGCCTCCTTAGAACCTGCCACGAAGGCCAGCCTCCTTGCCGGGTGCTGCGAGGCAGAGCCTCGAAGACAGTGCGTTCCCAGGCAGAGCCTGGGAACGAGCGGGTCGCGCTCCGGGAAGACGCTGGCTAAGGCCAGTGGCACACAAAGCCACTCAAACTCGAGAAGAGCTATCAGCCGGCGGCCAATCACTCATGAACCGACATCGACTCATTTTACAGGCTCCTAAAGATGCGGCCCAATCGCCGTGGGCTCAGATGGGGTTGATGCGCAATCCGTTTGGCGAGCTGACGCGGACCGAGCGCGCCGAGCTTGCGCTGATCGACGTCGCAGCGTGTCTTGAGCGGCTGGCGCACGATCGTTCGGCGCTGCAGATCATCGGACCGTGCGGCCACGGCAAAACGACGCATCTGTTGGCGATCGAGCGCGCGGTTGCTGGCTGCGGCTACGTGTATTTTCCCGAGGACGGCGCTCAGCCTCCCCTGCCCTGTGGCCGGCCGCTGCTGGTCGACGAAGCGCAGCGCTTGGGCTGGCGTCGGCGGCGACAATTGCTGCGCGGCTCCGGGCCGCTGGTTCTAGGCACGCACGTCGATTTGAGCCACCAGCTGCGGCGGGCGGGCTTCGAAGTTTTTACGATCGATGTCGCGATCCCCAAGTCGCCCGCCGAGCTGCAGCGAATCTTCAATCGCCGGATCGAAGCCAGCCGCCTGGCCGGTGGTTTGGCTGTGGCTGGTGATGCCCCGCCGCACCCTTTATGCTTGACGCTCGACGACGTGGTCGCTTTGCAGCAGCAGTTCGGTTCCAACATCCGCCGCATCGAACATTACCTCTACGAGGTGTTTCAGCGTTGGGCGGAAAAGGAATCGGTGGCCGAATGCAGGTGACGGGTACTCCTTGGTGTCTTCGTGTCTTTGTGGTTCATTCTGTTGAGGGCCACAAAGGTTCCGGAAAAGGAAAGTTATGGCAGCCTGCCAGCTCGTGATTGCTCTTGATGACTCCAGCCCGCGCAGCGACGGCGCGCCGATCACCGGCACGATCATCGTGCGGGCAGAGAAGGATGTGAACTGCAAGGGGCTGGTCGCCCGCTGCTACTGGAGCACGCATGGCCGCGGCAACATCGACTCGGGCGAAGTCGACAAGCAGACGCTCTTCGAAGGCACTTGGCAAGCCGGACAGGAATACCGCTATCCCTTCAAGCTGAATACCGCCACTTGGCCGCCGACTTATTACGGAACTTATGTCAGCGTTGGCCACTTCGTGGAAGCCAGGGCGAAACTGTCTTGGGCGACCGATCCGAAAGCGACGGTCGAATTTCCGGTGGCGGCCGCTACGGCGCCGGACGATCTCAAACCGACGACCGCTCCGGCCAAGGCTCCGGGCGTCCTGGGCTGGGTGATCGGTGGGATCATTATCGTGGCGGTGCTGGCCGCCTTCGGAGCGATCTTGATCTTCTTACTGCCGATCATCCTGCTGATTGCCGGTTTGGTTTGGTTCTTCAAAGTCTTCTTGCCCAAGCGCATCACCGGGCCGGTCGCCTGCGAACTGAAGGCTCCGCGGGTCGCGGCCGGCGATGTGGTCGAAGCCCAGATGACTTTCACGCCGCAGCGGAGCTCGACGATCAACGGCATCGAATGGACGATCAGCTGCGTCGAGGAATGTTCGTCGGGCTCGGGCAGCAATCGCCAGACACATCGCCACGAAGTGCTCAAAGAAATCCAGCGCGCCAGCGACACGTTGCGGCTGAATGCCGGCCAAACGCAGACGTTCGACTTTCGTTATCAACTGCCCCAGACCGCGCCGCCGTCGCTCAAGTTTTACGACAACCATGTAAAGTGGAATATCGTGGGCCGCATCGACATACCGAGCTGGCCCGACTGGACCAAGACGCTGCCGGTGGTCGTCTCACCGAACCCTGCCGCCGCGGGCAGCCTTGCGCCGCCGGTGGGCGGTTTCGCGCTGCCAGGGTCCGTCGCCGTCGCAACCGGCGTCAGTCCCGAAAAGACGCAAGCCGACGAAGAGTGGTTCCGGCAAGTGATCCAGCAGATCGAACAGACGCAGCACGATCACGAGCAGCTGGCGATCGTGATCGGAGCGGTTCGCGATTTTGAATTCCAGATGACGGCGACGATCGAAGACGAGATCGATACGCCAGAGTTTGAAGACGAAACCGAGTTCGAGCGGCTGGACGAGTACGAGTGGTGGGCCGCTTTCTGCCCCGCACAAAACGTCTCGCTCGCCCTGGCTTGGCGGGCCACGCCGCCGACGATCCACCCGGGCCTCATTTGGACCGGCTCGGCGGTAATCGTCGGCTACGACGTCGACTCGCGCCGCATACTGATGGAAGTGATGCGCTAACGCTTTCCGATTTGCTTTTCACCGCGGAGACGCGAAGGGTGCGGAGGAAAAATCATGCTGCGTTCTGTGTATCTCGCGACATGCGTTCTGATCTACGTTTCTTTCTTCACCGAAGCCGCGCGGGCTGAGGATCCAGTCCTGTTTACTCAGTGGGAAGTGGCCCGCGAAATAGTTCTCAATAGCCCGCTCGCCCGCTCGCTTGAAATCACAGCGGCTCAGCACGAGCAGTTGGAGGAACTGCTCGAAGACCCGGAAATCCAGGCTCAGCTGCGCACGACCCGCCGCCAGCTGCAGCGCCAATTACGCGACTTGGATGTCGAAGAGTTGCTTCACCTGGCTTCGGCCGAGCTCGATGATTTGATTTCGGCGAAGCTGGCGACGATTCTGTCACCGGGTCAACTTGCCGATGCCCGGCGGAGCATGATCCGGCAGCGATATCCGAGCGCCGTCGCCCCTTTTCTCGACATAGACCTGCTGATGAAATGCGGGACGAGCCGCAAGGAAGCCGAAGCGCTAAAACCTAAGGCCGAAGCGGCGGCGGGAAAACTGGTGCAAGCCGTGGCCAAACTCGGGACCGACTCGGCGGCGCGAGTGCTGGCGTTGCTGCCGCCAGAATCGCAGCAGCTCTTTGTAAACTATGCCGGCAACAAGCACTTTCCAGGCATCGAGCCGGAGCCGATGCCCGACGTCGACGCGTTGCCGTATTCGACGTTTGTCCGCAAAGGCAGCTTGTTCGCGCTTGATCGCGGGCCAGAAGGGGTCAATCCGCTTGGATTGACCGATGGGCAGCGTCAAGCGTTGGCTCGTGTAGAAGCTCAATATCAGGAAAATGCTCGAGCAGCCACCAGCGGCAGCCCTGCCGACATCCGGCGGAGAAGCGCAGAAATCGTTCAAAGATTTGACGAGCTATCGACGAACCGAGCCAACGCCGTGCGGAGCATCCTGACGCAAACTCAGCTCGTCAAGCTCTATCGCACCCAGGCGCTGAGCGGGTTTGAAAGCAATCCCGCCGAAGCCCTGAGCCGCGCGGAGCTGCTAACTTATCTGCGCCTTTCGGCCGATCAACAAGCAGCTATCACCAAGCTCGCTCGGCAAGAGATGGACTCATTGACGCGAGAACGCATCGCGCTGCAGCAGCGCACTTTCGAAGAACTCTGCACGCACGTCGGCGCCGAGCCACGAGCAGCGCTCCAGCGGTTGTTC
This sequence comes from Aureliella sp., assembly GCA_051960375.1. Classification (GTDB taxonomy): domain Bacteria; phylum Planctomycetota; class Planctomycetia; order Pirellulales; family Pirellulaceae; genus Aureliella. The sequence continues at coordinate 8,967 of JBQCEI010001129.1, forward strand.
GAAGATGTGTGGCGGCCGTAGGCGGACCCATGAAGACCCCTCACCCCCGACCCCTCTCCCCGAAGCGGGGCGAGGGGAGAGAAGATCTGCTCGCCCAAGATGTGTTGGTCAATATGGACGCCAGTCCCAGGCTATTACATGGCGTCGCTTCGCGACTCAACCGCTCAACGCCCCGCAGCCGACGACTTAACCGACTGCTGCCTGCAATGTGTTCGCGTTGCAGGCAGCATCAACCCGTACAGCAGCAAACAAATCGCCACGACGACAGTCATCTCTACGAGCGACCACTGCGGCGATGAAGGTTCCACGGCGCTGCCGGGCTCGTAAGGGTTCACCATGAGCGACGCTCTTCGGGCAGAAACGATTTTTATAGAACACCGAGAGGGACAGAGATCACAGAGCGGTTGTAAAGGTTGGCTGCTCAGTCGCTAATTTCCAGCGATGACCGACAAGAGGTCAGCGGTACATGGGTCTCAGCGGCCAGCCTTTCCGCAATTCTAGGGATTCGAGGACCACTGACCGAGATAACATGAATCCGTCGCAAGCCGTCCCAATCGCCCTGAGCAACCAAGCTTAATTCCGCAACCCACGTGGAATTGGTTTCGCGCTTGTCCTTCTTGCTCTGGAAACTCGGGAATGCGGCGAGTCGTATGTTTTTCGACCTCGGCGATATGCGCGTCGACGCTCGGATGGACCGGCGATAGGAACGACTCGGCTGGATATCCGATTTCCCTAAGCCGCTCGCCGAGCAGCAAGACTGCCTGCCGGCAACGTTGCAGGAGGGAAGCGACAAAGCTCTCCGAGCCTCGAGCGGCAGCATACTCGGCGTGCGAGCGAATGATCTCGGCAACGGTGGCCATGGCGTCTCCTTTTTGGTTTCGGATCAACCATTAGCCGTTATAGCTCGACGACCAACCCGGCATCAAACCCGCCTGTGTCTTCCCCAGGATAGCCGCGCTGATTGCTGATGATGCGCGTTTGGCCGATGCGGTAGTCGGCGCAGCGATGCGTATGCCCATGAATCCACAGATCGATAGGGTGTCGCTGGATAAAGTCGTCGAGGTTGCTGGCGTAAGAAGCGCTGATCGGATCGGCGAGAACTTTGTCGGCAACGGAAGTGGCTGACGGCGCATGATGCGTTACGACAACCGTTCGGCCGTCGAAGGGAGTTGAGAGACATCGCTCGAGCCATGCGAGGCTGGCGCGATGGAAGCTGTAGGTGAGCGTCGGGGTCAGCTTCCGGTACTGAGGGCTGACGCGAATGCGGCGATAGTCGCTCATGTGGTTTTGGGCCGTCAGCATGGCCAAGCCCCGATCGTCATCGCCGTGCAAACCAAAGTCGGTCCAAAGCGTACAGCCGAGAAAGCGGACCGAGCCAATCACGGCCTGCTCGTTTTGCAGAAAGTGAAAGCCGCAGTCGTTCGATGTAGTCAGCAGTTGATCGTACAGCTTCGGAATCGCAGTGCCGTAGAACTCATGGTTGCCGGCGATATAGATTGTCGCCATCTGGCGGGCGCTTTCAGCGGCGAAGGACGTGCCCTGGCATTTGGTGTGGATGTCGCCCGCCAGAACTCGCACATCCGCATCGACGTGTGGCAGCTCGAACGCTCGGAATTCCAGATGAAGATCGCTGAGGATGTGGATTTTCAAAGTTGCTGCGCGAAAGGTTGGTGGTCTAACTGTGGGACGGCAGTCCCCTGC
>JBQCEI010001130.1:0-7497 GCA_051960375.1 Aureliella sp.
CGACCAGGTCTTTAAGATAGCCGTCACCGAAGTAGATGAATTCGATGTCGGCGTGGTGAGCGACACCGACGCAGCAGCCGACTCAGTGACCGAAAACGCGGCGATCGGGACGGCAGTCGGCATCACCGCTTCGGCCAGCGATGCCGATGCGACCACCAACGCGATCACTTACTCACTGCAAAGCGACGACGGCGGCCGCTTTGCCATCGACGCTTCGACCGGCGTGGTGACAGTAGCCGGCGCGATCGACCGCGAAGCGGGAGCTACGCGGAGCATCACCGTGCGGGCCACTTCGGCCGACGGCTCGCATACCGACCAGCTCTACACGATCGCCGTGGGCGACGTCGATGAGTTCGACACCGGCTCGATCAGCGATGCCAACGGAGCAGCAGCCGATGTGGTGGCTGAAAACGCAGCCAATGGTACGGTGGTCGGCATCACAGCCCTGGCCAGCGATGCCGATGCAACCAACAACACGATCAGTTATTCGCTGGACGATGATGCCGGAGGCCGCTTTGCGATCGACAGCAGCACGGGCGTCGTCACGGTAGCCGATGGTAGCCTGCTCGACTACGAATCGGCCACCAGCCACGCGATCACCGTGCGAGCGACCTCGAGTGATGGCTCGTCGTCGACGAAGGCGTTCACGATTGCGCTCAGCGACGTTAACGAGTTCGCCATTTCGGCTACGAGCGATAGCGACGCGTCGGCCAACTTTACTTGGGAGAATGCAGCGGTCGGCACGCTGGTGGGCGTCACCGGACTGGCCGATGATGCCGACGGAACGGACTCGGTGACGTATAGCCTCGACGACGATGCAGGTGGACGCTTTGCAATCGATGCCAATACAGGCGTGGTGACGGTGGCCGGTGCCATCGATCGCGAAGTGGCCAGCGCCTACAGCATCACGATTCGCTCGACGAGCACCGACGGAACCTCGAGCTCGCAAAACTTTTCGATCTCGATCGGCGACATCGATGATTTCGACACCGGGCCAGTGACCGACTCCGATGCGACTGCCAATGCCGTCGACGAGAACGCGGCCTCCGGCACTGCGGTCGGCCTGACCGGCTGGGCCGTCGACGGCGACGCAACCAACAACGCCATCACTTACTCACTCGATGATGATGCGGGGGGCCGCTTCGCAATCGACGCGTCGACCGGCGCGGTCACCGTCGCCGACGGCAGCTTGCTCGACCGCGAGTCGGCTGCGTCGCACGACATCGTTATCCGAGCCACCTCGGTCGACGGATCTTCCTCGACTCAGACTTTTACGATTGCAGTGAATGACGTCGACGAGTTCGATATCACGGCCACCAGCGACAATGATGCAGCCGCCGATGCGGTCGACGAGAACGCCGTCAATGGCACCGTCGTGGGCGTCACCGCGCTGGCGAGTGACGCCGATGCGACGCAGAACGCCATCACGTATTCGCTCGACGACAACGCCGGTGGACGCTTTGCAATCGACGCGGCGACGGGCGTCGTGACAGTCGCCGACGGCTCGCTGCTGGATCGCGAGTCGGCCGCGTCACACAGCATTACGATTCGAGCGACTTCGGCCGACGGTTCCTCTTCGACCATGGCAGTGACGATCGCCGTCAACGATGTCGACGAGTTCGATGTTTCACCGATTAGCGATACCGATGCGGCGGCAAACGTCGTCTCTGAGAATTCTGCGGTTGGAACCGCTGTGCCGCTTTCGGCCAGCGCCTCCGATGCCGACGCGACCAACAATGCAGTCACTTATTCGCTCGATGACGACGCCGGTGGACGCTTTGCAATCGATGCATCGACCGGTGTCGTCACGGTGGCCGGCGGCGCGTCGCTCGATTATGAAGCCAGCCCGACTCACACCATCACCATCCGCGCGACTTCGTCCGATGGCTCGTCCAGTACGCGCAACTTCACCATCTCGCTCAGCGACGTTGACGAGTTTGACGTTTCGCCGATCAGCGATGCCAGCGGAACGACCGATGCCGTCGATGAAAATGCTGCCGCGGGAACTACCGTCGGCGTGACCGCCCTGGCTACCGATGCCGATGGAACGAACAACACGGTGACTTACTCGCTCGATTCCGATGCAGGCGGGCGCTTTACGATCGATGCCGTGACGGGGATCGTCAGCGTGGCGGCGGGGGCGGACTTGAACTACGAAGCCAACACATCGCATACCGTCACGGTCCGGGCGACCTCGGCCGACGGATCGTCCAGCAGCCGCGATTTCACGATTGCGGTCAACGATGTCGATGAATTTGACGTCAGCCCAATCAGCGACACCAACAGCGCTTCCAACGTCGTCCTCGAGAACGTCGCTCCGGGCACGCTTGTGGGCCTCACTGCGTTTGCGAGCGACGCAGACGGCACCAACAACGTGGTTACCTACTCGCTCGACCTCGACGCGGGCGGTCGCTTCGCCATCGACTCGGCCACCGGCGTTGTCAGCGTCGCCTCCGGCGGGCCGCTGAACTACGAAGCGAGTTCCAGTCACTTGATCCGCGTGCGAGCCACCTCGGCCGACGGTTCGGCGACGACGCGCGACTATACGATCCAGCTGGTCGACGTCGACGAGTTCGATGTTTCAACGCCTGTCGATACCAACGGCACAGCCAACGTGCTGCCGGAAAACTCGCCGGCGGGCGCGGCAACCGGCGTGCGAGTGAACGCGGTCGATGCCGACGGCACAACCAACACGGTGACGTACTCGCTGATCGACAACGCTGGAGGACGTTTTGTCATCGATGCTTCGACCGGCCAGGTGACGGCGGCCGCCGGAGCGGACTTGAACTACGAAGCGACGTCCTCTTACACGATCGTCGCGCGAGCCACGTCGGCCGATGGTTCGTACCGGGACAATTCGTTTGCAATCTCGCTCACCAACGTCAATGAAGCCCCTGCGGTCGATCCGCGCGTCTTCACGACGACCAACGTCGATGTGCTGACCATCACGGTGCAGGACATGTTATCCCGCTTCGTCGATCCTGAGGGAGATCCGGTGACGGTGACTCTCATTAGCGGAACATCGGACGGCACGTTCGCCTGGCAGCCCAACGGCGACTGCGTTTACACGCCCAACGCGGGCTATGTCGGCACCGACCAGTTCGTCGTCGTCGCCAGCGACGGCTCGCTGTCCTCGCCGCAAACCGCACTGACCATTTCGGTCACGCTGCCCAACGCCGTCAACGGCGCCGCCGGTGGAGGCAAGAGCTCGCAATCGTCATCTAGCAGCAATAACAACAGCTCCAGCAGCAACAGTTCCAACAACTCGAGCGACGCTGCGACGCATCAAGCCGGCAATGTGCTGGCAGGCATGAACTACATCGATACCAGCCAAAAGAAGCCCGAACCAATTCGCCAAGCGGAGAGCTCGACTCAGCAAGTAGCCGATGCGCCCGAAACGCCCCAAGAAAAGCCGCAAGCGTTGCAAAGCAAAAGCAGCGACAACGGTGAAGACGTTCAGATGGCGGGTGGCCCGAGCCTGTCGCTGGTAGTCCAGCGCGGGCTCATGGAGTCGCGCATCAACGATGACCAGCGCGTCGTACTTCATCATGCCAGTCAGGCCGATTGGGTGCTCCCGGATGACGAACGGAAGTCCGAAATCGGCAAACGTCACGGCGTGATGACGTTCGTCGAACCAGCCAAGTGGACCGTGCTGAGTACGGGCATGGTGATTTGGGCGGTTCGGGTCGGACAAGTGATCGCGACGTTTGCTCCGACCGCGACAGCCTGGATTCAGTTCGACCCGCTCACGGTCATTCAGCAAGCGGGCTCGATCGGACTGAGCGATGACGATAAAGAAGCTAACAGCATCTCCGAACAAATGTTTGATAACAAGAAGTAGATCTGGGCCGCCGAATGCGACGTTTGAAGACGACTTATCGCCTCTCCTTCATGCTGGCCAGCCTGTCGGTCCTGCCGCTGTACCTGTTTGGCATGGATCGCACCGAGACGATCCGGCTGCAGAAACTATCCGAATCGCGAGCCGGCGTGTGTCAGCAGCTGGCGGTGGCGGCTTCGTTGCATATGCGCCGCCAAGATCAAGTGGCGATGAAGCAGCAACTGGAACAATTCTGCGAGCAAACCACCGACGCAACTAGTGCGCGCATCGTCCGCTTCGACGGCCTGGCCGTAGCTTCGACCGGCGATCACGCGAGCACGTGGCATTTGCAGCCGGGCGAAGCGTCGACCCTGTCGAACATTCGCATCGTCATCCGCCGCGACGGCCGCGAGTGGGGCGAACTGCAAGCGACCTTCGCTGGCGAAGATCGTCCCTGGGTCGCGATGGCTTACGGCATGGGCATGGTTGGCGCCGTGATGGCGATCAACTTCGTGCTGTTCATGTTGATCCTCAAGCGAACGTTGACGGTGCTCGACCCGAGCAACACGGTTCCGCGGCGCGTGAAAAACACGCTCGATACGATCGCCGGTGGCGTCGTCGTGCTTGACGCCCAGCAGCGCATCGTGCTGGCCAACGAAGCCTTTTCCAAATACTTCGACAGCACGCCGGCCGAAATGGTCGGCAAGTCGCTGGACGATTTCGCTTGGCAGATCGACGATGCAGATAAACTTCCGTGGCGACGAGCGGTCCAGTGCGAAGAGCAGTGCTCGGGCGATACCCTGTCGCTGCGAAGTCCGGAAAAGTCCGAGAAGTGGTTCGTGGTCAACGCGACGCCCGTTTTCGACAGCGGCGATAAACTGGCCGGCGCGCTGATCAGCTTCGAAGACATCACGATGCTCGAAGAACAACGGCAAACGCTGGTCGAGGCGATGCAGCAACTAGAGGCCTCGCGAGAGCAGATTCGAGCTCAGAACCAGCGGCTGCGCGAACTGGCCTCGCGCGACGCGCTGACCGGCATCATGAACCGCCGCGAACTGTTCGAGCAGCTCGAGCAACACTGGACCGAGCATGTCGAGCAAGGGGACCCGCTGGGCTGCATGATGCTCGACGTCGACCACTTCAAACGACTCAACGATACGCACGGCCACGCGATCGGCGACCAGGTGCTCAAGAGCGTTGCCCGCGTGCTCGAGGCCACCGTGGGCGATCGCGGCCTGGTGGCTCGTTACGGTGGTGAAGAATTCTGCGTCGTCACGAAACTCAGCCCCGAGATCACCCACGAAATCGGCGAAGCGGTGCGTCAGCAGATCGCGACTGTGCTGGCAGAGCCGTACAAGGTCACCACCAGCGTCGGTGTGTCGCACGTCACCGCCGGCGCCAAGTCGTTCCAGGAGATGCTCGAACAAGCCGACAAGGCGCTGTACGCAGCCAAACACGGCGGCCGAAACCAAGTGCGCTTCTGGTCGCCCGATATCGACGAGCTCGAACAGAAGACTCACGAAGCGGCGAAGGCCAAGAAAGCGATGGCCGAGGCACAGTCGATCCCGTACCACGCCGTTGCGTCGCTGCACGCGGCGCTGGCGTATCGCGATCCAGACACCGCTTCGCATTGCCAGCGAGTTGCCGAGATGAGCGTCGCGCTGGCTCGCGGCCTGATGACCGTCAGCGAACTGTACGTGCTGGAGCTCGGCGCGCTGCTGCACGACATCGGCAAGATCGGTGTGCCCGACGCCATATTGTTCAAGCCTGACCGACTGACGCCCGCCGAATGGAAGGTTATGGAAATGCATGCCCAGATCGGCGTCGATATCGTCGCTTCCTCGTTCGATTGTCCCGAACTGACCGGCATCGTCCGCTGGCACCATTGCCGCTACGACGGCGCTCGCCAAAGTTCCGATATGCCTGTCGGCGCGAGCATTCCGATCGGCGCCCGCATCGTGTGCATCGCCGATGCGTTCGACGCGATGGTCACCGATCGGGTCTATCGCCGCGGACGCTCACACGAAGAAGCGTTTGCCGAACTCCGCCAATGCGCCGGCACTCAGTTCGACGCCGAGCTGGTCGAGCGCTTTATCGGTCTGCAGATTGGCTGGCGACTGGACAGCCGACATGGAACGAGCGACTTGGGCAACCGATTGGCGATCTCCGTCGGCCAGCAGACCGAGCGCATCATTCGCAACTTCGAGACCCGCGAGAAGACGGCTTTGTCCGAGCAGCTACTGGAACTGTCCCGAACGGCCAAGGAAAACGAACTGCCGGGCATCGCCGGATTGGCCTCGCAGCTAGCGCCGCTGCTGACCGGCATCCGCGACGAGCAGGAATGGGAACAGCTGCTGCCGATCATGCAAGACTTGATCGAGATGTGCTTGACCGTCCAGCGAGCCCACATGCGCGACATCGGCGCCCGGCCGACCCTGAGCATCTCACCCTCCGCTCTCTCCGCGCCTCCGCGGTAAAAATCGGGCGGCGAACCTAGGGCTTCTCGGCGGGAATTTCGAACCACGGTTCGCACTTGCCGTCCTTCAGGCGAAACACCTGGCGGGCTCGCGGGTCGGTGATGACCACTTCGTCATCGACCAGTGTCAGCCCGACCGGGTTATCCAGCGGTGGGCCGGAGACGACGATCTCGGGGGCCGAGCCTTCGACGACTTTCCAGATCGCTTTTTTATAGCCGTCGGAGACGAACGCTTCGCCGCGCGAGTTGACGACGACTTGATGCGGGAATTCAAAAGTCTTCTTGTCGACCACCGCCTTGGACTTGCCATCGTCGGAAACGATTTGCAGTTGCTCGGCGTCTTGCGAGACGACCCAGACGCGGTCCTGGCCGTCGACGAAGACGCCGCGCGGATTGACCTTGGCGACTTGCTTGACTTCCTTGCCATCGGCCGACACGCGGAACAGAGCCCGCGTTTCCAGGTCGGCGACCATCAGGCTGCCGTCGGCCCGCACGGCGATGTCCATCGGAATGCCGATCGCGCCGCCGGTCAGCGGTTGCGGCTTGCCGTCGCCGTCGATGCGATAGATTTCGCGCGTGCTGCTGTCCCCGACCAGGATCTTGCCCGACTGGTCGATCGCAATCGAGCGGGCTGCGTTGAGCGGTTCGCGATAGCGCTTCGAGCCGCGGACGAAGACTTCGACCTGGTCATCTTTACGGCGCCAGACGCCCGGCAGGTTGCGATCGACGACGTACGCCGTGCCCTCTTTGTCGACGACTGTGTCGAGCGGATAAACCGCCGCGGCGGTGTTGCTTGCAGCGGGCACGGCCTGCGTGCCTTTCGATTCTTGAGCAGTCGATGTCGCGGGGTTGAAAGTCGTCAGGCTGGCACACAGGACGGCTAGCAGGGATGCCTTGCGCATGCGTTTCGTCTCCCTCGGGGTCGATGCTCACGGATGATAGCGGGCTTTACAACAAGTTCATTATTCTTGTTGCTCAGCGCGGCGGATGCCAGACGTGACGGCATGTAACTGACGCGTAAGCGAGGGACGAACCCGCCACAGAGCCTGATAAACCAGGCTTCTGAAGACCCCTCACCCCCGACCCCGCGACCCCCCCCCGGGGGGGGGGGGGGGAAAATTATAAAAAGCGGGGGACCCAAAAAAAAAAAAAAAAAACACCCCCCCCCAACAGTGAATGTTGGGGGGGGGGGGTGGGGGGCCGC
>JBQCEI010001131.1:0-5099 GCA_051960375.1 Aureliella sp.
TCGCATCCCGGCGTGCCCTTGGTCAATAACGTCTCACGCGAACTGGTCCGGCCGCGGGCGTAATCGACATCCAGTTTCTCAACCTTCGGTCCGGGGCGCAGCGAGGAACACAATTTCCCCTTGGCATCGTCGCCCACTTCGATGAACTGGCCGACGCTGTCGGGCGAGAGCATCCATTCGAGCGGCTCGCGCTTGACCAGGTAGCCATCCTTGCCGCAGATCCCGGCCAGCAGCAACACTTCGCCCCCCACCGGCGCGACCACGCGCAGCGGCGTCAACTGAATCTCGCCACACTTGCCTGGATCTTTATGCTGGAAGTGCGCATGGATCTTGGCGTCCAGCTCCTTCTTGTGCTTGAACAAGTTGTGGATGCCGTGCGGTTCCTGGCAAGAACCATCCACGCACGGCGGTACCGGAGGCGGAGCCGGAAAGGCTTGTTGCGGTAGGACGCCGGGGTTACCATCGCGAGCGTGCAGATGCGGCACGCGCAATTCGGTCGCCGCTGGATGCGGCAAGAAAACGCTCTGGCCGAGCGGGTCGATGGCTGGAAAACGCGAACAGCCGGACAAGATCAGCAACGTCCAAAAGATCCCGCACATCACCACCGAACGCAAGCGGTGGTTGCATGCACGATCGGCTCGCAGCGAGCCAGCCCACAGGCGGAGCGCCGGAGTGCATCTTTCGAACTGTCCATGTCCTGCCGACATCGTGCCGCGGTTCCCAAGGGCTGTCCTATGCCAGTCTCACACCGGCAGCGCGAGCCATCGCGCGATTCCGAGAGACCTTCCACCGCAGGAACCGTAGCACGCAAACTCGAGCCAGCGCGCCGCACGCATGGCGCGATCGCTATCGGCGAACCTAAAAATGTGACGCCCCGGTACAATCGGAGCGAATATGCCGTTGGCGACGGTCACGAACAGTTTTTTTCACCGCGGAGACGCGGAGAGCACAGAGCAATATGCAGACAAATTCAACGATGGCATCCCCCACGACGGAACCGACCGAGGTATCACAGGCCTCAAGTTTGCGAGTCGCGGTTGCTCCCGCTTGGTGGCCCGCCCTGGCGATTGCGGCCGGGATCGGCTTGCTGCTGGCGGGCATCGCTTTTGCGACCTACGGCAAACCGCTGGCCGAGAAAACGATCACCGCGCTGGCCATGCCCGTCGGCGGCATTTGGCTGCTCGCTACGGGCCGCTTGGTGCAGATGCTCGCCCTGGGCCGGCTGCGCGACAGCGCGGCCACCGTCGCGCTGTGGCTGGTGCTATCGATCTGCGGTACGCGGCCTCTGCAGAGTACGCTCACGCATTGGCTCGAAAGCAGTGTGACGAGCTACCAGCCCAGTCGCGATGGCGATCTTGATGCGCTGGTCGTCTTGGGGGGCGGAACCACGAACGGCCCGTGGCGAGCGCAAGCTGGCTCCGCGGGCGACCGCGTGCTGATGGCCGCCCAGCTTTATCATCAAGGGCACGCGCGCCAGTTGATCACCACCGGCGAAGCAACGCCCGGTGTCTCGAAAACGATGATCAGCCCCGCCGATCAAACCGTCGAGATCTGGACCGGCTTGGGCATTCCGCGGGCCAACATTATGACGCTTGGCGGACAGAACACCGCCGCCGAAATGGCCAACTTGAAAAGCATCTGGGAAGAGCTGGAGGGCAAGCGCGTCGGACTACTGACCAGCGCTCTGCACTTGCCGCGCGCGATGCGGCTGGCTCGTGCCCAAGGGCTCGAGCTCGTTCCGGTGGCAGCCAACGTCAAGTGGTCGCCCGAGCCGTTCGGGTTGCTCGACTTCATCCCGCAGGCCGGCAACTTCGCCGACCTGGCCGCCGCTCAGCACGAACTGATGGCCTATTTGGTGCGCCGCTGATTTTTTTACCGCGGAGAACGCGGAGGTCTGTGCCTCCGCGCTCTCCGCGTCCTCCGCGGTAAAAACTCGCCTCGATGTCTCAGACGAAGTGATCGCCGTCGACTTCGAAGTGGCTGAGCAGTGGCACCAGATCGCGATAATCGCAATCGTCGTCGGTCGCTTCCAGGATCATCAGAGCGCGGTCTAAATCGCCTTCCGTTTCCAGCGTGAAACGCAAGTCGGTGTGTTCGAGCACCGAGGGGAGCGGAATCAAGCGCGTGTGAAACGCTTCGGGCATCGAGAACAACAACTGCGAAACGCAGCGGCAGTCATCGTCGATGTTTCGCTCGAGCATCAATTTCTTGAGCACTCGGCGATTGCACACATCGCCCGCGAGTCCCGCGCCTTCCACGCACATGCCCGAACCGACGGTCGACATGAAGGCGACCATGTCGCTCTTCGGATTGCCCCAAGCGGTAGCCAGCACGCGATCGATCAGAATCGGATCGACAAACACCGACGTGGCTCCGACGGTGACAATCCACTCGGCGCCAAGTTCATCGGCAGCGTGCCAGGCGCGGGCTACGCTCGATGGAGCATCGCACGGCAACCACACCGCCGGCTGCGTGCAACTTTGCGCGATCAAACCTGAGAACTCGCTGTCGCCGACGATGACGATCGCATCCAACAGCGAGGATTCGCTGAGCCGGCGCACGGTGCGCTCGAGCAGTGTCCGGCTTCCTACGCGGCGAAAGGGCGATACGACGCGATAGCGGTCGCTGCGGTCATGCGAACGGCCAAGATCAATGAGCGCCACCGAGCTTGATTTCTGAGACATATTCAGCTTCCTGGTATTCAAAGTCTCAATTGATCGGGACCTCTGGATCGGTCCTACACGAGCCGATCTAGCCCCACACGAGCCGACGCAGCAGCTTGCTCATGAAGCGAGGCGGGTCGCCTCCAACTACCCAAACGCAAGCGACCCTTTAGCACGGTGATCCAATACCGCAGAGCGACACACGTGGCGTGACGGTTTCCCGTCATTTGAACTAATTGGAGCAGCTGCTAAACAGTCGGTCAACCGGAAGGGCCCCATGATAGGGAGGAGTTCCCTGGGGTGCGCAACGCTAGCAATTTGCAATTCTTTTTAAACGCAGAGGCGCAGAGGGATCAAACGCGGGGAGCGCAGAGGAACGAGCCTACTGCACGACCGATTTGACGTAGGTCAGGATTCCCAGGCTGATGATCGAGATGAAGTTCAGGATGAAGTGAACCACGACGCTGGGCCAGATGCTGTGCGTGGCGCGATAGAGAAAGCCGAGAATGATGCCTAGCAGAATCAGCGGCACGAAGCTCAGGCCATAGCCCAGGTGAGCCAGGCCGAACAGCGTTCCCGACACGAAGACTGGCCAAACGGGCGGCGCCACAGCGAGCGGCGGGCTGGCATCGGCGGCCGAAACCGAATCGGGCGTCACATCACCCGAGACCACGGTGGCCAAAGGAACAGGCGGCGAGTAAGGATTGCTCGGACTCTCCGCAGTCTCTGCGGGAATCGACCGCGGCGCGTCATGAGGCGCATGTTCGTCGAGCACAAACGCTTCGACGGCATCGATCTTTTGGCGCTCGCGCTGGCTGGCTCCGATGAACCACCACAGGTGTTTCCGGCTGAATGGGATCGACTGCAGCCACCCCTGCAGCATCACGCGAAAGAGGAATTCTTCGGTAAGCGGAGCCGCGATGACGGCGCAGAAGACCCCGAGCAGGAACGCCGACAGCGTTCCCTCTTCGGTCATGCGGTCCAGTAGCGGATGATCGTACTCTTCCTTCAGCCCCGCGCTGACCAGGCCCATCACCAGATAGACCCACGGGAGCGACAACAAAGCCGCGCCGACCCCGATCGCGATGTGCTTGCGAAACTTGTGAATCGTGAAGCCGACGTGCGTCATGGAGACGCCATAGCGCAGGTAGAGCCAGCCCAGCGTCAGCAGCATCACCGCTATATAGTTCAGGCTGAGCATGGCCATCGCCCAGAGAGGAAAATCGCCCTCCTGTTTGAGCTGCTTCAAATCGATGCCGCTGAGCTGCAAGGCGATGACGCTGACCCCCTGGCCCAAGTACAGCAGCACCGCGAGGATTATCAGATCGACCAGCCCCCACACGCGCGGCGTCCACGGTTCGACGCGCAGAATCGCCTTGCCCTTCGACACGTGAACCGCCGCATAGATCGTCATGGCCAGGCTGCCGACGATGATCGCGCACATCAGTCCGCCCAGCAGCGTCAACAAAAGCATCGCGTCGGGATGCTGTTGCAATTGCTCGGGGGTGAATTCCAGTGTGTCCGCGCCTTTCGCCATGGAAAACAGATGCTCCAGTTAAGCGTGCATGGTCGTATTAGTTTGCCGCGGCGCAGGGTGGTCCAGGCCGACGCGGCACCCGTAAGGATATCCGCATTCACGCCGATGCGAGATGCCACTGCAGCAATCCCTACGCCATTTTTACCGTGGCCCTCTCTGCGCTCCCTGCGTCCGCCCCCTCTGCGTCTCTGCGTTAAAAAAGAACGTCGCCAACCGTATAATGCTCGAGTCACCCCCGCTCCACTTCACGCCGATTGCACCAACCATGTCGCTTCGCCTGGCTTTAGTCATCCATGCTCTCTATGGTGGCGGCGCGGAACGGTTGATGAGCCAGCTGGCTTCGCGATGGGCCGAGGCCGGCCACTCGGTCGACTTGATCACCTTGGCCAAGGTGGAGACCGATCGCTACGAACTTGATCGCCGCGTCGTGCGACATGGGCTCGATTTGATGCAGGAGAGCCGCGGGCCGGCGCGAGGGCTGCTGGCCAACCTCGAGCGCGTACGGCGGCTGCGACGCGAGCTGGTTGCCGTGAAGCCCGATTTCATTTTAAGCTTCTGCGATCGCATGAACATCGTCACCGCAGCGGCAGCTCAGAGGCTCGGCGTGCCGCTGTGGTTGGCAGAGCACTCCGATCCGCGAAAGCAACAGCTGGGCCCGTTGTGGGAGGCCTGGCGAACGCGTGCCTATCCTCGCGCGTCGGGCTGCGTCGTGCTGACTGAGCCAATCGCAGCCTGGATGCGCAAGCGCTTTCCCAAGCTGCCGATCGAAGTCATCCCGCCCGCGATTACGCCGCCCGAGTCGCTGGCCGAGACGCTGCCGGCGGGGCATGATCAATCAGGTGAAAAACGTTTGCTGGCCATCGGGCGGCACAGCCCCGAGAAAAACATGCAAGCGGTGC
>JBQCEI010001132.1:0-2796 GCA_051960375.1 Aureliella sp.
AGCCGCCGGATTCCATCAGCGCAGTGAGAATGAGTTGCGAAGGGACGACAGAGGGAGCGAGAAAAACGATCGCGTGAGGTGGCTGTCGTCCCTCCGGGACTTGATGGTAAGTTAGGCGCTGCTCTACCGGCGGCTCGCGCCGCCGGCATGGGGCTGCCGTCCCTTGCGGGACTTAAAACCAATTACCGCACCAGTGCGATCAACCACAAAGACACAAAGGCACGAAGATGACCCCACGTCGACAACGCTTGTTGGCCGCTCTGGCTTTGCTGCTCATTCTGTCGCTTGGTGACGCAATCCTCGGCCAAGAGCTCAAATTGCCAACGCGTTGGCAGTACAGCCCGCCTTGGATCTCTCCGGAGGTTCGCGACGACGAACCGAGCCGCGCCCAGAAAGATCCGACCGTCGTCTTTCACGAAGGCAAGTGGCACGTCTTCATGACGGTCAAGCTGGGCCATCGCACCGCGATGGAATACTGTTCATTCTCGCGGTGGGAAGAAGCGAACCGGTCGCAGCGCACACTGCTGCAAGTCTCCGACAGCCAGTATTTCTGCGCGCCGCAGCTGTTTTTCTTCGAGCCGCACCGGCGGTGGTATCTCGTTTATCAAGTCGGCGTGCCGGGGCAGAAAAAGATGTGGGTGGCTTATTCGACCACCACGACGCTCGATGACCCAAGCAGCTGGACGAAGGCCGCGCCGATTCTCGACGGCGGCCAGGACGATCCGCGCAGCGAAGGGGGACTCGATTACTGGATCATCTGCGACGCCGAGCGAGCGTACCTGTTCTTCACCAGCCTCAATGGCAAACTGTGGCGGACTTCAACGGAGCTGAAAAACTTTCCGCGCGGCTTCGGCCCCTGCGAGGTGGCTCTCCGCGGCGAATTTTTCGAGGCCAGCCATACGTACAAACTCAAAGGGCACGATCAATACTTGACGATCATCGAGCAAGATGGCCAGCGGTACATGAAGGCTTATCTAGCCGATCGGCTCGACGGCCCCTGGCGAGCGTGGTCGGAGAAGGACGCGCGATTCATCAGCCACCGCAACATCGTTCCCGCCCCCGGCGTTCCGGCTTGGACCGACAACGTCAGCCATGGTGAATTCATCCGGACTTCGAACGATCAAACGCTGACCATCGACCCGGCGGACTTGCAATTCGTTTTCCAAGGCTTGCTGGAGTCAGAGAAGCGCGGCAAGCCCTACGGCGAATTTCCTTGGCGCATCGGCATCCTGCGTCCAGTGAAGCAGCCCTAGAACCAACAAGTCACCAGAACAGTAAGAAGCGGTGAATCTGCCGGTCATCCACATACAGAATCCCGGCCATGGCCAGAGTGCATACGAAAGAAATGAGCCAGAGCTTCTTCACTCGTTCGTATGTGCGACTGGGCTTGAGTCTGAGCATATTGATGTGCTGATCGGCCATGACCAGGTGAATGAGAACGATCGCAAACGGCACACAGCAGTGCACGAGAATCAAGCAGCCAAATGCGACCAGGAAGGTCATCGGGGCGATCCGAGCCAGATAGAGCAAGCCCGCGCTTACACTCGTTATCGCCAGTAAATCTAGAATGGAGAACTTCATTTCATTAATAGCCCCATCTGTTATCTGATTACTTGTGCCTTCGCGTCTTGGTGGTGAATCCGCCCTGCAGTGCTCATTAAGGTTAGTTGGATCGCGAGGCCGTGCGCAGTTCGAACCCACCGCGCCGCAGCACTGCAAAGGCCGCCAGCGCCGAGATGACAAACCCGCATGAATAAATGAAGAAGTATGCAGTCAACTCCCAATTAAAGGTTCCCTTCAGGCACCAGGCGAGGCACTGCATAGTCAACTGCCCTAGAAAATAGATCTCCAGCATCAGCACCGGGATCAAACGATAGGGGACCGGCCTCTTCAAACCAATCCAGCAGCATGGGATAAGCAAGCACAGACTGTAGACGACATATATGCCGGCCGCAAACGCAAACGCGGGGAGCGATCCGTTTCCCGCCGACGTCGATGGCATCGCGGCTTTCACCATCGCCGTCAGAACGGCCATCGAAGTGGTCGCCACAAACAAATAGCGAATCGACACCTGCTTATCGGCCTCGACGCTGGGCCGAGCTCGAACCGAGCCGATATGCCATCCGAAGCTGGAGCGAATGATCGCCAACACAAACCAGGTTCCGATCCAGCTACCAAGCGCTATCCCATAGATCATCAAGGCAGCCTCTACGGGTAAGTCCCCAGCGTCTGCAAACTGCAGGCCTAGGAGATAGGAAGTAGCGCTCATGCCGAGCAGTACTCCGCAGCCCAACAAGCGGTGCAACCAGCGAACGTCGCTCAGCCCCATCCACACTCCCAAAATGCCGAGCTCGGCGGCCAAAGTGCCGTCTAGGAAAAACGCCGTGCTTTCCATCCAAAATCTGCCGTTCATCTGCCAGAAGACCGTCGGTAGCGAAAGGTTCCCGATCATGAAGACCGCGTAGATTCCCGCCAGATAGAGCCAGTTTTCAAGCTCATCACGCTTAGCTGGTCGCGCAGACTCGATGGGCTCTCGTGGGAGCTCTTCGACTAGCTGTTCGTCCATGGGGTATCCTGACCTGGGTTTGAAGTCGCTAAGCGACGGTACGCATTAGCCTGGGACGCGAGTCCCAGGTACAACGATCGCGATTTCGACGCGAGTCGCGAAGCGACGGCATGAGCTTGCCAGTCGAGAAATTCAGCGTCAATCATACCTCATGCCGGCGCGTCGCGACTGACAAGGAAGGTGCCGGTTCCGGGACCTGGGACTCGCGTCCCAGGCTAATGCATGCCGTC